>NZ_JBHZEJ010000046.1:0-67296 GCF_042756365.1 Streptomyces sp. NPDC059092 | reverse complement strand
GGGGGGGGCCCCCCCCCCCCCGGGGGCCCCCCCCCCCACGGCCCGTGGCCCTCAAGCGGCCGGGAAGTTCATCAGCGCCAGCGGCGTGGAGGTGGGCTGCTCCGAGCCGCCCGCCGGTTCCACCGTGATGCCCATGCCGGACGCCCCGTCCACCGGTCCTTCCATCAGCACGGAGGCGGAGCCGGCCGCGGAGTTCAGCAGCCCCGCGGCACGCATCGTGCCGCCGTCGTCGTACCAGAGTTCGTAGACCTTGCCGCTTGGCGCCTTCGGCAGCCCCGAGGCGACGAACGCCGCCCGGTCCTTGGAGCGGGAGACGATCACACTCCCCGTCGCGCCGTTCGTCAGGCCGCCCGTGGCGACCCGGGCGTCCGGGGCCGCGAGCACGGTGGCCAGCTCCTCGGAGTGCCGCTGCGCCGCCCGCGCCTCCTGGCGCGCGTCCCGTGCCTCCTGGTTCTGCCAGACCGCGACCCCGCCGAGCCCCGCCGCGGCGGCCAGGCACGCGGCCAGGGCGAAGCGGGAGAGCGCGCGGCCACGGCCGGCGCCGCCGCCGGACCGGGCCTGGTGAGGGGTCACCTTCGGCGGGTCCTGGCGCTCGGTGGCGATCCGCCGGAGCACCTGCTCCTTGAGCGCGGGCGGCGGGGTCACGGCCACGGCCCGGCCCAGCCGGGCGGCCGTCGCCGCGAGTTCCCGTACCTCCACGGAGCACGCGTGGCATGCCTCCAGGTGACGTTCGAACTCGGCGCGCTCCCTCGGGTCCAAGGCGTGCAGCGCGTACGCGCCGGTCAGCGTGTGGAGATCCGCAGTGGTCATGCGTTCACCCCCAGGCAGTCGCGCAGCCGGATGAGTCCGTCGCGCAATCGGGTCTTGACCGTGCCCAGCGGGACCGAGAGCAACTCGGCGACTTCCCGGTAGGCCAGGCCCTGGTAGTACGCCAGTGTGACGGACTGGCGCTGGAGTTCGGTGAGAGTTCGCAGACAGCGACGCACCTGCTCACGTTCGAGACTGGCCTCCACCTGCTCGGTGACCTCGTCGAAGGCGGGCGTACGGTCGAGCAGCGCGGCCCGGTGCTCCCGGTCGCTGGACGCCTGGGCCGAGCGCACCCGGTCCACCGCGCGCCGGTGCGCGAGGGTCAGCACCCAGGTCATGGCGCTGCCGCGGGACGGCCGGAAACGGGTGGCGGTCCGCCAGACCTCCAGCAGGACCTCCTGAGCCACCTCCTCCGACTGGGCCGGATCGCGCAGCACACTGCGCACCAGGCCCAGCACGGGACCGCAGACCTGGTCGTACACCCGGGAGAACGCCTCCTGGTCGCCCCTGGCGACCTGGCCCAGCAATTCCTGAAGATCGGGTCCCGCCGAAGCGGGGCCGCCGATGTGTACGGCTTCTTTCACGCGGCTCTCCTCCAGGGTGCGCACATGCGTTCAAGCTTCCATTCCTGCTGGGCGGTGAGTGGTCCGAACAGACTCCCGCATGATTCGGAGCCGGGGCGCCCCCGGATTGGTCCGTTCCCACCCGTTCCCGCCTGCTGACCACCCCGGTCAGCCGCAGCGCCCTGATGAACACCAACGTCGTGCGGAACGGCAACGGCACGGCCGTCGAGTCCGTGACCATCGTGCTGCTGGGCGGCGCCACCTGCTCGGGCGGCCTGGGCGGACCGCTCATCCTGATCGTCGCGTCGGTCCTGCCGGGCACGGTCTTCGGAGCGCTCTCCAACGCCCTGGGCATCCTGGTGCGCCGGCGCGAGTCGATCATCGGCGTCAACACCGTCCTGCTGCTGCCGCCGACGTCCCTCTCCTCGGCGTTCACGGCTCCGGCGCGGATGCCGTCCTGGATGGCGCGGACCGCGGACTCCAACCCGGTCAACCGGGCGATGGCCGCCGGACGTTCCGCGAGGGCGGCCGACCCCGGCTGGGGGCATGTCCTGAGCCGGGGCGGCGCCCGGCCGGCCCTGGCCGCCATGGCGGTCCGGCTGCCGGCCCGCACCTTCCGCTCGTACCAGAAGTCCGTGCGGCCCGGGACGCGCGTACGAGCGGGGATACGGGGACGGCCACGGGCCCCGGTACGGGCGGGCGGCCCGTACCGGGGCCCGTGGCGGAGCGGGCGCGGTGCTCGTCGGTCAGGCGGCGGTCCGCCGCTCCTGCTCCTTCTCCACCTGCTCGTTCCACTCGCGCTTGACGGCACGCCACGCCTCGTCGGTCTGACCGAGCCGCCAGTACCCCGAGATCGACAGCCGCTCACGCGGTATGTTCCGCTCCAGCCGCAGATGGCGGCGCAGCTCCTTCACGAAGCCCGCCTCGCCGTGGACGAACGCCAGGACGTCGCCGGGCGGGAAGTCGAGCGCGCGCACGGCGGCGGTCAGCGCCTCGCCCACCGGGCGGGAACCGCGGTGCAGCCAGGTGATCCCGACCCCGTCCGGCGTCGCGATCTTCTGCTCCTCCTCGGGCCCCGAGATCTCCACGAACGCGTGCACCACGGCCCCGGCGGGCACCCTCTCCAGCGAGGCGGCGATCGCCGGCAGCGCGCTCTCGTCGCCCACCAGCAGATGCCAGTCGGCGGCCGGGTCCGGCGCGTAGAGACCGCCGGGGCCCAGCAGCCGTACCGTTTCGCCCGGCTGTGCCCGCGCGGCCCACGGGCCGGCCAGCCCCTCGTCGCCGTGGACCACGAAGTCGATGGTCAGCTCAAGGGCCGCCGGGTCCCAGGCGCGCACCGTGTACGTACGGTTCGTGGGCCACCGGTCGCGCGGGAACTCCGCCCGGATCCGGTCCATGTCGAACGGCTCCGGATAGGTCACGCCCTCCGGGGTGAAGAGGACCTTGACGTAATGGTCCGTGAACTCCCCGGCCCGCACCGAGGCCAGCCCCTCGCCGCCCAGGACCACGCGCACCATGTGCGGTGTGATCCATTCGGTGCGCAGGACCTGTCCCTCATGGACCTTCGGTGCTTGGCGGGCCGGCTGTTCTGCCACGGCGGTCTCCCTCGACTCCACGACGCTTAGGCTTACCTAAGTAAGCTAACACTCACCGTGGAAGTGTGGCGAGCAGGCGTTGCAGCGCCCCGCCCAGACCCCACCGCGTGGCCAGCGCGTCGACCATGGCCGGATCGCGCGGTCCCGCGGGCAGCGCCGGGTCGAACGCGGGCAGCGGGACGTCCCCGGCGACCCGGACCACCGTGGGTGCGACCGCCACGTACTCCCGGGCGCCGTCCAGCCGCTTGCGCTGCGACGGGGTGAGCCGGGAGGCCGGGTCGTCGACCGCCGCCATGATCCCGGCGAGGTCGCCGTAGGCGTCCAGCAGCTTGGCCGCCGTCTTCTCGCCGATCCCCGGCACACCGGGCAGTCCGTCGCTCGGGTCGCCGCGCAGCAGCGCCAGATCGACGTATCCGGCGCCGTCCACCCCGTACTTCTCGCGCAGCGCCGCCTCGTCCATGAGGTGAAGCGTCCCCACGCCCTTGACCGGGTACAGCACCCGGACACCCCGGGAGTCGTCGATGAGCTGGAAGAGGTCCCGGTCGCCCGTGACGATGTCGACCGGGCCCGCGGCGCGGCCGGCGAGCGTGCCGATCACGTCGTCCGCCTCGTACCCCGCGACGCCGACGCGCGCGATGCCCAGCGCGTCGAGGACCGCCTCGATCACCGGGACCTGCGGGGCCAGCGTGTCCGGGGTCTCCTCCTCGTCAGGCCCCTCGGGGCGCTCCTGGGCCACTCGGTGCGCCTTGTACGAGGGGATCAGCTCCACCCGCCAGGCGGGCCGCCAGTCGGCGTCCATGCACGCGACCAGGTCGTCGGGGTGGTGGTCCTGGACCAGCCGGGCGATGAAGTCGAGCAGTCCGCGCACCGCGTTGACCGGCGTGCCGTCCGGGGCCCGTACGGAGTCTGGGACCCCGAAGTAGGCGCGGAAGTAGAGGGAGGCGGTGTCGAGGAGCATCAGGCGTCGTGTCACATCCCCGATGATGCCCCAGCCCACTGACAAGACGGTCAGTGCCCGACCGCCGTCGTTCCGTGACCGGACGGCCGGGCGCGAAAGGGGGTTTTGCGCCGATCTGCTTGTGATCTTGTGTGACCTGAGTCACTTAATTGTTTGCTTTGTGTAAGGACGGGCAGGCGCGGTCACGGAGCCAGCCAGAGAGCGATTTCACACATCGTCCCCGGTGGACGGACCGAATCCGTTCGCTCCACGGCCCGCCCGCGGGGGTGACGGGCCGTTTTTCCGTTCAACCCGTGAGGTGTATGTGACCAGGCTGCAAGCCGATCACCTGTACAAGGTATTCGGCAGACGACCGGACGAAGCCGTGACGAAGCTCAAGAACGGTACGGACCGTGAAGAGCTTCGCGCCGACGGTACGACCGCTGCGGTGATCGATGCCTCGTTCTCGGTCGAGCCCGGCCAGATCTTCGTGGTGATGGGTCTCTCGGGATCCGGCAAGTCCACGCTGCTGCGCATGCTCAACGGACTTCTGGAGCCCACCTCGGGCCAGGTGCTCTTCGACGGTCAGGACCTGACCGCCCTGCCCCCGGTGGAGCTGCGCCACGTCCGTTCCACCAAGATCAGCATGGTCTTCCAGCACTTCGCGCTCTTCCCGCACCGCAGCGTTCTGGAGAACGCCGGGTACGGGCTGGAGGTGCAGGGTGTGCCCCGCGCGGAGCGCGAGAAACGCGCCGCCGAGGCACTGGAGATGACCGGTCTGGGCGGCTGGGAGAAATCCTGGCCCGACGAGCTGTCGGGCGGTATGCAGCAGCGTGTCGGCCTGGCCCGCGCGCTCGCCACCGACGCCGATCTGCTGCTGATGGACGAGTCCTTCAGCGCGCTCGACCCGCTGATCCGCCGCGACATGCAGGACCAGCTCCTCGAACTCCAGAAACGGCTCAAGAAGACCATCGTGTTCATCACCCACGACCTCAACGAGGCCATGCGCCTCGGCGACCGGATCGCGGTCATGCGTGATGGGGAGATCGTCCAGCTCGGCAGCGCCGAGGACATCCTCGTCACCCCGGCCAACGACTACGTCGCCTCCTTCACCCAGGACGTCGACCGCTCCCGGGTGCTCACCGCGGGCGCCATCATGGCCGACCCGGAGACCGCCTTCGGCACCGTCACGGACGCCGGCAAGGAACTGCGCGACGCGAAGGCCGTTCTCGACGCCGCGCCCGCCACCGTCACCGAGTCCACCCCGATCATCGAGCTGTTCACCCCCTGCTCGACCAGCGGAGTGCCCGTCGCCGTCGTCGACGACGAGGGCACCCTCGTCGGTGTCGTCCCGCGCGCCCGGCTGCTCGCCGTCCTCGGCGAGCCGATGACGCCCGCCGACGCCCTCACCCCGGTCACCACGGACCAGGACGTCAAGTCCGCGGCCGTCAAGGGCACCGGCACGGACAAGGCGGTCGCCAGTGCCTAGGCTGCCCCTCGGCGACTGGGTCGACAGCGCCGTCGAGTTCCTTCAGAGCCACCTCTCCTGGCTGTTCGACGCGATCGGCTGGGTCGTCTCCCACCTGTACGACGCCATCAACGCCGTGCTCTCCGCGCCGCAGCCGCTGCTCCTCGCGGGCATATTCGCGGTCATCGCCTGGTGGATGCGGAGCCTCAGCGCCGGTCTCCTCGCCTTCGTCGGCTTCGCGCTCATCGACTCGATGGAGCTGTGGAGCGAGGCGATGGAGACGCTCTCGCTGGTGCTGGTCGCGACCATCGTGGTGCTGGCCATCGCGATGCCGCTCGGTATCTGGGCGGCGCGCTCCAAGACGGTCAGCTCGCTGATCCGGCCGGTGCTCGACCTGATGCAGACCATGCCCGCCATGGTCTACCTGATCCCCGGTGTCGTCTTCTTCGGCATCGGCGCGGTCCCCGGCATCATCGCCACGATCATCTTCGCCCTGCCGCCCGGCGTCCGCATGACCGAGCTGGGCATCCGGCAGGTCGACGCGGAGCTGGTCGAGGCCGCCGAGGCGTTCGGCACCACGCCCCGCAACACCCTGCTGCGGGTCCAGCTCCCGCTGGCCCTCCAGACGATCATGGCGGGCATCAACCAGGTCATCATGCTGGGCCTGTCCATGGTGGTCATCGCCGGCATGGTCGGCGGCGGCGGCCTCGGTGGCGCCGTCTACCGCGCGCTCGGCAACATCGACGTCGGCCTCGGCTTCGAGGCGGGCCTCTCCGTCGTGATCCTCGCCGTCTACCTGGACCGGATCACCGGCGCGCTCAGCCTCCAGGTCTCCCCGGTCGGCCGCCGCATCCTGGCCAAGGCCAAGGAGGCCAGTGGCGGCCTGAAGATCTGGCAGCACCGTCCGCAGCCCGTCGTGGCGATCGCCGGCGTGCTCGTTCTCGCGCTCGTCGCGGGCGGCATAGGCCTCTTCGGTGGCTCCTCGAAGTCCACGACGAACGAGGCGGGCAACGTCGGTCAGGGCAAGAAGATCAGCATGGGGTACATCCCCTGGGACGAGGGCATCGCCTCCACCTTCCTCTGGAAGGAACTGCTGGAACAGCGCGGCTACGAGGTCGACGCACGGCAGTACGAGGCGGGATCGCTCTACACCGGCCAGGCCAACGGCCAGATCGACATCCAGACCGACTCCTGGCTGCCGGTCACCCACGCCTCGTACTGGGCCAAGTACAAGGACGACCTGGAGGACATGGGGGCCTGGTACGACAAGACCTCCCTGGAGATCTCCGTTCCCTCGTACGTGAAGGGCGTCAACTCCCTGGCGGACCTGAAGGGAAAGAGCTCCACCTTCAAGGGCCGCATCATCGGCATCGAGCCCAGCGCGGGCGAGATGGGCCTCCTGAAGGACAAGGTCCTCAAGGCGTACGGCCTCGACAAGGAGTACAAGCTCGTCGACGGCTCCACCTCCGGCATGCTCGCCGAGCTGAAGCGCGCGTACGCCAAGAAGGAGCCCGTCGCCGTGGTGCTCTGGTCGCCGCACTGGGCGTACGACACCTACGACCTCACCAAGCTGGCCGACCCGAAGAAGGCGTTCGGCGCGGAGAGCGACGGCGTCCACACCCTGGCGCGCAAGGGCTTCTCCCAGGACAACCCGCAGGTCGGCTCCTGGATGAAGAACTTCAAGATGGACGAGAAGCAGCTCACCAGCCTGGAGGCCGAGATCCAGAAGGCCGGCCAGGGCAAGGAGCAGGAAGCCGTACGGACCTGGCTCAAGGCCAATCCGGGCCTCGCCGACAAGTGGACCCCGGTCGGGAAGAAGACGGGTGCGTCCGGCTCGGGCGAGACCGAGCGCGCCCTGAACGTCGCGTGGTTCCCCTGGGAGGAGGACATCGCCGCCACGTACCTGTGGAAGGCGGTCCTGGAGGAGCGCGGCTACAAGGTAAACCTGAAGCAGTTCGAACTCGGCCCGATGTACGAGGCGATGTCCCGGGGCCAGATCGACGTCCAGTTCGACGCCTGGCTGCCGAACGCGCAGAAACGCTACTGGGACAAGTACAAGAACGACCTCACCCAGCTCGGGTCCTGGTACGGCCCCACCACCCGTGAGGTCGCCGTCCCCTCGTACGTCAAGGGCGTCGAGTCCCTGGACGACCTGAAGGGCCGCGGGGACGATTTCAAGGGCCGGATCGTCGGGATCGAGCCCGGCACCGAGCAGATGAACGTCCTCAAGGAAAAGGTCCTGCCCGGGTACGGCCTCGGCGACGAGTACAAGGTCGTCGACAGCTCGACGCCCGGCATGCTCGCCGAGCTGAAGCGCGCGTACGCCAAGAAGGAGCCGATCGCGGTCTCGCTGTGGAGCCCGCACTGGGCCTACAAGGAGTACGAGCTGACCAAGCTCAAGGACCCGAAGAAGGCCTTCGGTGACGGTGACCGGCTCACCACCGTCGCGCACAAGAGCTTCACCGGGAACTATCCGCAGCTCACGAAGTGGTTCAAGGACTTCAAGCTGAGCGAGGAGCAGCTCTCCGGCCTGGAGAACGAGATCCAGAAGGCCGGTACGGGCCACGAGGAGGAAGCCGTGAAGACCTGGATGGGTGAGAATCCGGGCATCGCGGACAAGATGGCCCCGGTGTAGCCGGAAGTCATCACCGAGGTTGACCCGGAAGGGTGGGTGTCGCGCTTTGCGCTACCCACCCTTCCGGCGTTTCCGTTCCGTCCCTGCCGCGCGCATCATGGAGGACAGCTCTTGTAGGGCCGTCAACTCTGAGAGGATGACGATCCGGTCGGGAGGGAGCCAGTCATGGACGACAAGGAAGCGCTCAGGGTGGGCGCCGCCGTCCGCAGGCGGCGCAGGTCCCTCGGCCTGACCCTGGCGGCGGTCGCGGGCCGCAGCGGGCTGTCCGTGCCCTTCCTCAGCCAGATCGAGAACGAACGGGCCAGGCCGAGCACCCGCTCGCTCGACCGGGTCGCCGAGGCCCTGGAGACCACCCCCGCGCAGCTCCACGCCGCCGCCGACTCCGCCCGTACGGTCGATGTCGTCCGGGCGGCGGAGCCGGGCCCCGGCGTACGGCGCGTGGTGCGCGGCGGGCACCAGCTCAACGCCAAGGAGTTCACCGGCGAGCAGGACACGGGCCGGGAGTACATGCACCGTAACGACGAGGTGATGTACATCGCCGACGGCGCCGCCGAGGTGGAGGCGGAGGGCCGGGCCTACCGGCTGGAGCGTGGCGACACGCTGTACCTCTCCGGTGGCGTACGGCACCGGTGGCGCGCCACCGAGCCCGGCACCCGCATCCTGGTCGTCGCGGTCGCCGAGGACGTCGACGCCACCTTCGACCGGCGCTGACGCCCCGGACGGCGGTACGGGGTCACCCGGCGCGCACCGGCTCCGGCGCGGGCGTCCGGGGCGCCCCCGGCAGGGAGCCGCCGAGCAGCCCGCGCAGCGTGCACCACGCCGCGACCGCCCAGGCCGTCACCAGCAGCGCGAACAGTGCCACAGCCAGCCACGAGAACGCCGCCAGCCCCGTGTGCCGCGCCAGCCCCGCCGCCCCCGTCACACAGGTGCCGACCGGGAAGGTGAAGGCCCACCACGTCATCGTGAACCGCATCCCGCGCCGGGCGGCCCGCACCACCAGCGCCGCCGCGAGCGCCAGCCACAGCAGCGCGAACCCCATCACCGGCACCCCGTAGACCACGGCGAACGCGGACAGGGCGCCCGTGTACGGGGCTCCGGCCACCGAGGGCGCCACGTCGGCGAGCCGGCCCACGGCGGTGGTCGACTGACCCAGCGGCCCGAGCACCAGGAACAGCGCAGGGGTCAGCGCGAGCGGCAGCGGACCGTGCGCCACCAGACGGGCGAAGACGAGCGGCAGCATCAGCAGCGTGGCCAGCAGACTCAGCCCGAACAGCGCGTAACAGCCGAGCAGCAGCGCCGCACGCCCCTGGCCGGCGGGGAGGTACGGCACCAGGGAGGGGCCCACCGCCGCCGAGACCATCGGGGCGACCAGCGGCAGCAGCCACACCGGCGACGCGTCTCCGGGCGCCGGACGGTGCCGTACGACCATCAGGTACGGGATGCCCACCGCGACGGCGAGACCGAGCAGCGTCCCCGCGCCGAACAGCACCGCGTCCACGGCGAGGGCCGCCCGCTCGCCCAGCACGTCGCGGCCCACGGTGAGCGTCGCGGCGCCGACGGCCAGCAGCGCCATCGCGAGACAGCCGTGGAACGGCGCCACGGCCGGGTCGAGGAGGTGGGCGCGCCCCTGGTCGCGGTGGTGCAGCCAGTGCCCGGCGCGGGCCGTCAGGACGGCGGCGAGCGCGACCGCCGACAGCGCCCACATCGCCACCCACACCGCGCGTAGCCCCGGTGGGGCCGACGGGAGGGCGGCGCCCGCGGTCGCGACGATCGCCGTGCCCATCACCGTCGCGTACCAGTTGGGCCCCACCTGGCGCAGCGCGGGGCGCCGGGGAGCAGGACGGACACCGGGGACGGCAGGGACGGGGGCGGTAGGGACGAGGTGTGCGAGGACGGCCATGCGCCCAGCGTCCCGCCCGGCCACGGCCCCCACCAGCCCCGCTCTCCCTATGAGGTCATAAGCTGGACTTATGTCCGAAGATCCGCTCGCCGCGCCGCTCTCGCACCGGGTGCCCGACCTCGGCGCGCTGGAGCTGCTGCTGGCCGTCGCCCGGCTGGGCAGCCTCGGCCGGGCCGCCCGGGAGACCGGGATCAGCCAGCCCGCCGCGAGCAGCCGGATCCGGGCGATGGAGCGGCAGCTCGGGGTGGCGCTGGTGGACCGCTCGCCGCGCGGTTCGCGGCTGACCGACGCGGGCACCCTGGTCACCGACTGGGCCCGGCGGGTCGTGGAGGCCGCCGAGGCCTTCGACGCGGGCGCGCAGGCGCTGCGGGGCCGCAGGGACTCCCGGCTGCGCGTCGCGGCCAGTATGACGATCGCCGAGTATCTGCTGCCGCGCTGGCTGATCACGCTGCGCCGGGCGCGTCCGGACACCGCCGTCTCGCTGCACGCGGGCAACTCCGTCGCCGTCGCCGAGCGGCTGCTCAGCCATGAGGCGGACCTGGGCTTCGTGGAGGGGCTGGCCACGCCCGAGGGGCTGGACTCCGCGGTCATCGGCCATGACCGGCTGCTGGTGGTCACGGCTCCCGGCCATCCGTGGGCCCGCCGCCGTACCCCGCTCGACGCGGCCGAGCTGGCCGGGACGCCGCTGATCCTGCGGGAGCCGGGCTCCGGTACCCGCCAGGTGCTGGACGCCGGGCTGAGCGCGTACGGGGGCCCGGCCCGGCCCCTGCTCGAACTGGCGTCCACCACCGCGCTGAAGGCCGCCGCCGTCAGCGGGGAGGGCCCCTGCGTGCTGAGCGAACTGGCGGTCGGCGAGGAGCTGGCCGCGGGCCGGCTGGTGCGGGTCCCGGTGGCGGGCGTACGGCTCCGGCGTGACCTGCGGGCGGTCTGGCCGGCCGGTGCCCGCCCGGCCGGCCCCGCGCGCGACCTGCTGTCACTGACGCGCGGCGCCGTCCAGCCTCCGCCCGACCGGCTCTGAGGCGGCGCCGGGCGTGGCTGCCCGGTCGGAGGCGGCCCGGTCGGAGGCGGCGCGGGCCGTGGCTGCCCGGACCGTGGCGGCCCGTACCAGCCAGGACATCACGCGGGTGTCCTCGCCCATCTCGGGGTGCCACTGGACGCCCAGCACCGGCCGCGGATCCGGCAGTTCGACGGCCTCGACCGTGCCGTCGGCGGCGAACGCCGAGACGGTCAGCCCCGTACCGAGCCGGTCCACCGTCTGGTGGTGGTGCGTCGGTACGGCGAACTCCTCCGGCACCAGTTCACCGTAACGGGTGCACGGCACCGGCTTCACCGCGTGACTGCCGAAGGAGCCGACGACCGGGGAGCTGTGCCCGTCCACGTGCTGCACGAGCGTGCCGCCCAGCGCCACGTTGAGGAGCTGCATGCCCCGGCAGATCCCCAGCAGCGGGGTGCCGGAGGCCAGCGCCGCCCCGATCAGGGCCAGCTCCCACGCGTCCCGCTCCAGGGCGGGCGGCCCGGTGCGGGGGTCGGCCGTGGCCCCGTACCGGGCGGGCTCCACATCGGGTCCGCCCGCGATCACCACTCCGTCGAGCCGGGCCACCACCGCCGCCGCCGCGTCCGGGTCGTCCGGCGGGAGCATCACGGCCGTACCGCCGGAGCGCTGGACGAGCCGGGGGTAGCCGGCGGGCAGCAGCGCCGCGGGCAACTCCCAGACGCCCCAGGCGGTGGACTCCTCCAGATAGGTGCTGATGCCGATGAGCGGCTTCACTGTGCCTCCGTGCGGGTGGTTCGTGTGCGGGTGCTGGTACGGGAGTGCGGGTGGTGCTGGTACGGGTGGTACGCGTACGGGCCGGGCCTCGTCAGTCGCGTGCGAGTTCGGCCTCGGCGGCGGCGAGCGCCGCGAACTCCTCCTCGGGGGCCGCCGCGACCAGCCGGTGCCGACTGTAGAAGGTGAAGTAGGCGAGAGCGACGGCATAGACGCCCAGCGCGATGAACGCGGCGTCCTTGTCGACCAGGAAGGTCGCCACCAGCGCGGAGAGCGCGAGCACGAAGGCGACGCCCGAGGTCAGCATCCCGCCGGGGGTCCGGTACGGGCGCGGCAGACCGGGCTCCCGGCGGCGCAGCACGAGGTGCGAGAGGGCCATCAGGGCGTACGAGATGGTGGCGCCGAACACCGCCACGTTGAGCATCCGCCCGCCGTCGCCGGTGGACGCCGCGAGCGCGAAGCCGATCGCGCCGGGGATGAGCAGACCCGGATAGGGGGCTTTGCGGCCGCTGGTGAGGGAGAGGAATCGCGGCAGGTAGCCGGCGCGGGAGAGGGCGAAGAGCTGCCGGGACCCGGCGTAGATGAGCGAGAAGAAGGAGGCGACGAGACCGGCGAGGCCCGCGTAGTTCACGAACCGGCTGAGGGGGGTCGGGTCGCCGTCCCCCTGGAGCGCGACCACCAGCGGGTTGCCCGCCTCCTGGATGGCCGCCGACCCCCGGGCGCCCGTCGCGGCGAAGAAGGTGAGCAGGGCGAGGAGCACCAGCACCCCCATGGAGATCGACAGCGCCTTGGGCATCGAACGCACCGGGTCCTTGGCCTCCTCGGCGGCCAGCGGTACCCCCTCGACGCCCAGGAAGAACCACATGCCGAACGGGAAGGCCGCCCAGATGCCCAGCACGCCGTACGGCAGCCAGGAGGTGGAGCCGAACGCGTCCGGGTCGGCGGGGATGTCGTTGAGGCCGGCGGCGTCGAACTCGGTGAACGCGCCGACCGCGAAGATCAGCAGCGCCGCCACGGCGACGGCGGTCACGACCAGGCTGAAGCGCAGCGCCTCGCCGACGCCCCAGAGATGGATCCCGATGAAGATCACGAAGCAGGCCAGATAGACCGGCCAGCCGGCCGTCAGACCGAAGAGGTGGAGGGACTCGACATACTCGCCGATGAAGATGGAGATCGCGGCCGGCGCCAGGATGTACTCGATCAGGATGGCCGTACCGGTGAGAAAGCCGCCCCAGGTGCCCAGCGCGCGCCGGGCGAACCCGTAACCGCCGCCAGCCGTGGGCAGGATGGCGGACAGTTCGGCGAGCGAGAAGACCAGACAGGCGTACATCACGCCCATGAGGAGGGTGGCGATGGCCAGACCGCCGAAGCCGCCCTCGGAGAGGCCGATGTTCCATCCGGAGAAGTCCCCGGAGACGACGTAGGCGACGCCCAGGCCGGTGAGCAGCAGCCAGCCCGCGCTGCCCCGGCGCAGGGCGCGCCGCTTGAGGTAGTCGGCCGCCGGGGGAGCGGCGCCGTCCGCCACGGTGGCCGGTGGGGTGCGCGAGTCCGTGCCTTCGGACATGATCGGCTCCTGCCTCGGGGTAATGGTGTGGGGCCATACCATTGCTGCCGCGACGACCGCGCGCAAGGCCCGTGCGTTAAACGGCTGTTACGGATCGGCGTCACGTCAGGGATCGGCGTCACCGCGGTTCCGTGTCGCCGCGGTTCCGTGTCACGGCGAGCCGGCGTCGCGGCGGGCCGGGCCGCGACCGCGGCCGGCCCCGGCGGGCCGGGCCGCGACCGCGGCCGGCCCCGGCGGGCCCTCAGGCCAGGAAGCCCCGCAGCAGCGCCGCCGTACCGCCGCAGTGCTCGCGCGCGATCTCGCGCGCCCCGTCCGCGTCCCCGTCCAGCACCGCCCCGACCAGGGCCGTGTGCTGCCGCTGCGAGTGCTCCAGATTCCGTACGAGCAGCGGGATGCAGTCCAGCAGATCGTTCACCCCCGCCCGCACGGCCGCGTACTGCGCGGTCAGCGTGGCGGACCCGGACAGCTCGGCGAGCGTGAGATGCAGCAGCGTGTCCAGCCTGCGGTACTCCGCGAGCGGCGCCTCGTGCGTCGCGGCCAGCGCCGCACGCAGCCGCTCCGCCTGCTCGCCGGTCAGCCCGTGCGCCGCGCACAGCCCCGCCGCGCCGACCTCCAGCACCTCGCGGAAGCGCAGCACGTCCTCGATGTCCACGCCCGCCACCCGCCGCCGCAGCTCCTCCTCGGCGCCCAGCGCGGGCGCGTCGGGGCGGGGTCGTACGAACGTGCCGCCGTACCGGCCGCGCCGGCTCTCCAGCAGCCCCTGGTCCTGGAGGACCCTGAGCACCTCGCGCAGGGTGACCCGGCTGATCCCCAGCCGCTCCGCCAGCTCCCGCTCGGCGGGCAGCCGCTCCCCGGCCGCGACCAGCCCCAGCCTGACGACCTGGAGGATCTGCTCCAACGCCTCCTCGAAGCCGTTCCCGGCCCGCACGGGCCGCAGTACCGGAGTGAGCGGGTCCGTGTCGGGCGGGTCCATCGGCTCGTTCATCCTCGCCACGTCGCCGTTGCCCCTTCCCAACCAAAGGTCTTCAGGCATACCTTATGCCTTCCGGCTGACCGAAGGAGGAGCAATCCCGTGGCAGACCGCACACCCCCGCTCTCCGTCGAGGAACTGCGCGTCCTCGTCGAGAGCGGCGAGATCGACACAGTTGTCCTGGCCTTCCCGGACATGCAGGGCCGGCTCCAGGGCAAGCGGTTCGCCGCGCCCTTCTTCCTCGACGACGTCCTGGAACACGGCACGGAGGGCTGCAACTACCTCCTCGCCGTCGACACCGACATGAACACCGTCGACGGATACGCGATGTCCTCCTGGGAAAGCGGCTACGGCGACTTCGCCATGCGCCCCGACCTCTCCACCCTGCGCCGCGTCCCCTGGAACGAGGGCACGGCGATGCTCGTCGCCGACCTCGCCTGGCACGACGGCTCCCCCGTCGTCGCCGCGCCCCGCCAGATCCTCCGCCGCCAGCTGGAACGCCTCGCCGGCCACGGCTACACGGCGCACGTCGGCACGGAGCTGGAATTCATCGTCTTCAGGGACACCTTCGAAGAGGCCTGGGACAGCGGCTACCGCGGCCTGACCCCCGCCAACCAGTACAACGTCGACTACTCCGTCCTCGGCACCGGCCGCGTCGAACCCCTGCTGCGCCGGATCCGCAACGAGATGGCCGTCGCCGGACTCACCGTCGAATCGGCCAAGGGCGAGTGCAACCCCGGCCAGCACGAGATCGCCTTCAAGTACGACGAAGCCCTCGTCACCTGCGACCAGCACGCCGTCTACAAGACCGGCGCCAAGGAGATCGCCTCCCAGGAAGGCGTCTCGCTCACCTTCATGGCCAAGTTCAACGAGCGCGAAGGCAACTCCTGCCACATCCATCTCTCGCTCCAGGACGAGCACGGCACCAACGCCATGGCCGGGGACGGGCCCGGTGGCATGTCCCCCGTGATGCGCCACTTCCTGGCCGGACAGCTCGCCGCGCTGCGCGACTTCTCCCTGCTGTACGCGCCCACCGTCAACGCGTACAAACGCTTCCAGCCGGGCTCGTTCGCCCCCACCGCCGTCGCCTGGGGCTATGACAACCGCACCTGTTCGCTGCGGGTGGTCGGCCACGGCCGGTCCCTGCGCTTCGAGAACCGGCTGCCCGGCGGGGACGTCAACCCGCACCTCGCCGTCGCCGGACTCGTCGCGGCGGGGATCCACGGCATCGAGAACGAACTGGAACTCCCCGAGCCCTGCGCCGGAAACGCCTACACGGCCGAGTACCCCCACGTCCCCACCACCCTCGCGGAAGCCGCCGCGCTCTGGGAGAACAGCCCCATCGCCCGCGCCGCCTTCGGCGAGGAAGTGGTGGCGCACTACAGCAACATGGCGCGCGTCGAGGTGGATGCCTTCAACGCCGCGGTGACCGACTGGGAGCTCCGCCGCTCCTTCGAACGTCTGTGAGGAACGACCACCCGTGAGGAACGACGTGCAGGAACACCACGCCGCCGTACACCAGATCCTCAACCCCGCCACCGGGGAGACCATCGCGGCGATCGGCGCGACCACAGCCGAACAGGTCGACACGGCGGTACGGCGCGCCGCCGCCGCCCAGCGCGGATGGGCCGCCGCCGCCCCGGCCGACCGCGCCCGGCTGCTGCGCCGCTTCGCGGCCGTCGTCGACGCCCACACCGAGGAACTGGCCCGGCTGGAGGTCCGCGAAGCGGGCCACACCATCGGCAACGCCCGCTGGGAGGCGGGCAACGTCCGCGATCTCCTGGACTACAGCGCCGGGGGAGTGGAGCGGCTGACCGGCCGCCAGATCCCCGTCGCCGGCGGCCTCGACATCACCCTGCTGGAACCGCTCGGGGTGGTCGGGGTGATCGCCCCCTGGAACTTCCCCATGCCGATCGCCGCCTGGGGCACGGCCCCCGCGCTCGCCGCCGGCAACGCCGTCCTCCTCAAACCCGCCGAGACCACCCCGCTCACCGCCCTGCGACTGGCCGAACTCGCCCTGGAGGCCGGACTCCCCGAGCACCTCTTCCAGGTCCTGCCCGGAGCGGGCGCCGTCGCGGGCGACGCGCTGGTCGAACACCCCGGCGTCGCCAAGATCGTCTTCACCGGCTCCACCCGGGTCGGCCGGCGGATCCTGGCGAAGAGCGGCGCCCTGATGAAGCGCGTGACCCTCGAACTCGGCGGCAAGAGCCCCAACATCGTCTTCGCCGACTCCGATCTCGAACAGGCCGCGGCATCGGCCCCGATGGCCTTCCTCGACAACGCGGGCCAGGACTGCTGCGCCCGCACCCGCATCCTCGTCCAGCGCGACGTCCACGACCGGTTCCTCGAACTCCTCGCCTCCGCCGTCGCCTCGGTCGTCGTCGGTGACCCGGCCGACGAGAAGACCCAGATGGGCCCGCTGATCTCGGCCACACAACGGGAACGGGTCAGGGCGTACGTCCCCGACACCGCGCGGGCCCTCCGGGGCACCGCACCCGACGGTCCCGGCTTCTGGTTCCCGCCGACCGTCCTCACCGACGCGGCCCCGGACTCCGCGGTCGCCACCGAGGAGGTCTTCGGCCCCGTCGCCGTCGTCCTGCCCTTCGAGGACGAGGCCGACGCCGTCCGGCTGGCCAACGCCACCGACTACGGCCTCGCCGGATCGATCTGGACCCGGAACGTCGGCCGCGCCCTGCGCGTCTCGCGCGCCGTCGCCGCGGGCAATCTCTCCGTCAACTCCCACAGCGCCGTTCGCTACGGCACCCCCTTCGGCGGCTACAAACAGTCCGGAATCGGCCGGGAGCTGGGACCCGACGCTCTCGCCGCCTTCACCGAAACCAAGAACGTCTTCCTCAGCACGGAGGTCTGAGCGCCATGACCGACCCCACGACCGACGTCGTCTGCCGCCGCCTGGTCGGCCGGACCGCCGTCATCACCGGAGCCGCCAGCGGCATCGGTCTCGCCACCGCGCGCCGCCTCGCCTCCGAGGGCGCGCGCATCGTGTGCGGCGACATCGACGAGACCGCCGGCAAGGCCGCCGCCGAGGCGGTCGGCGGCACCTTCGTACGCGTCGACGTCACCGACGCCGAGGAGGTCGAGGCGCTGTTCCAGGCCGCCCACGACACCTACGGCAGCGTCGACATCGCCTTCAACAACGCGGGCATCTCGCCGCCCGACGACGACTCGATCCTCACCACGGGGCTGGACGCCTGGAGGCGGGTCCAGGAGGTCAACCTCACCTCGGTCTACCTCTGCTGCAAGGCCGCCCTGCCCTACATGCGCCGCCAGGGCCGCGGCTCCATCATCAACACGGCCTCCTTCGTCGCCCGGATGGGCGCGGCGACCTCGCAGATCTCGTACACCGCCTCCAAGGGCGGCGTCCTCGCCATGTCCCGCGAGCTGGGCGTGCAGTTCGCCCGCGAGGGGATCCGGGTGAACGCCCTCTGCCCGGGGCCGGTCAACACCCCGCTGCTCCAGGAGCTGTTCGCGAAGGACCCGGAGCGCGCCGCGCGCCGGCTCGTGCACATCCCGCTGGGCCGGTTCGCCGAGGCGGAGGAGATCGCTGCGGCCGTCGCCTTCCTCGCCAGCGACGACTCGTCCTTCGTGAACGCCACCGACTTCCTGGTCGACGGCGGCATCTCGGGCGCGTACGTCACCCCGCTGTAGGCCGGACCGGTCGTCCCGTTCCGCCGTACGCAGGCGGGACGGGACCGCCCGCCTCAACGGCCGTCGGAGATCAGAGGAACGTACGGCCCTCGCCCCGGTACGTGGGTACGGACGCCACCACACGGTCGCCCTCGACCAGCCGCAGGGTGTCGAACCGCTCGCACAACTCCCCGGCCTTGGCATGCCGGAACCACACCTTGTCGCCGATCAGCAGATCGTCGGCCGGCGCCCCCAGCAGCGGGGTCTGCACCTCGCCGGGCCCTTCCTGCGGGTCGTAACGCAGCCCCTCCGGGAGATACGGCACCGGCAGCCGGTCGGCGCCCGCCGCGCCCGACGCCGGGTAGCCGCCGCCCAGCACCGTCACCACGCCCACGCCCGGCCTGCGCACCACGGGCTGGGCGAACAGCGCCGCCGGACGGCCGGTGAACGAGGTGTAGTTGTCGAAGAGCCGCGGTACGTACAGGCCCGAGCCCGCCGCGATCTCCGTCACCGCGTCCTCGGCCGCCGTGTGCTGGACACTGCCCGTGCCTCCGCCGTTGACGAACTCCAGGTCGGGCGCGACGGCCCGTACGGCGCGCACCACCGCGGCGCGTCGCTCCGTCAGTTCCCGGCGCGCGACGGACTGCATCAGCCGGATCGCGCGCGAGCGCACCGGCCGGCCCGCCACGGTGTCCCCGACGCCGGCCACATGCCCCTCGTACGCCATGAGCCCGACCAGCCGGAATCCGGGGCGCCGGGCCACCGACCTGGCCAGCTCCGCCAGTTGAGCCGGCTCGCTCAGCGGGGACCGCAGCGCGCCGAGCCTGATCCGGCCACCGAGCAGCCGCAGGGCGGTGTCCAGTTCCAGACAGACCCGCACTTCCTCCCGGCCGCCTTCGCGCGCGGCGTCGATCAGGTCGAGGTGGGCCGGGTCGTCGACCATCACCGTGACCGCCGCGGCGAGCTTGGGGTCCGCGGCGAGTTCCGCGTAGCCGGCACGGTCGGCCGACGGATAGGCGAGGAGCACGTCGTCGAAGCCCGACCGGGCCAGCCACAGCGACTCCGCCAGCGTGAACGACATGATCCCCGCGAAGCCCTCCCTGCCCAGCACCCGCTCCAACAGGGCGCGGCAGCGCACCGACTTGCTCGCCACCCGGACCGGCTTGCCGCCGGCCCGCCGGACGAGGTCGCCGGCATTGGCGTCGAAGGCGTCGAGATCGACCATCGCGAGCGGCGCGTCGAGATGGGCGGTCGCCCGGTCGTACCGGGCGCGGTCGGTGGCGCGCGGGGGCGGGGACGGAGTCATGGGCCGAGCTTGCCAGACCGGATTACCGCGCGGTAGGGGGATGATCTGGGCAGATCCCCCCGGGGCTTCGCGGACGTTCCCGCGGGGTGCTCTCCAGCCCGTAGAGTGACGCACACACCGCGACGAACGGGCCTGCGCCGTACGGCCGGTAGCGGTGTGGGGCGGTTCAGGTCTGCATGGTTTCAGGGGGTCGGATGAGCACGGAGGCACCACGGGCTCCCATCCCTCCCCGCCCCACGGCGCCCCCGCGCGTACCCGCCCAGTCGGCCGGACGCGGCCAGGACGCTCCGGAAGCCGAGCCGCAGCCGCCCTCGGGCGCCGCCGCACCGTCGCCCGCTCAGGCCCACGCCGGCGCGCCCTCCGCTGCCGCTGCGGGCGCGTCGGGGTCCGGCGCACCGTCGCCGGTCCTGCCGTACGGCGACGTACGGTTCACCGCGGGCGGGTTCGCGCCGTACGGTCCCCGGCCCTCGGGCGGCGGGTACTTCAGCCGCGAGCGCGGCTCCGCCGCCGCCCCGCCCCCGCCCCCGCCCGAGACACCCGCGACGGCTCCCGCCCAGCCGCTGCCCCCGGCCGCGTCGCCGGCCCCCGTACCGAGGCCCGGCGAACAGTCCGCCCCCGACGCACGTACGGACGCACGCGCGGACGCGGCCCAGGGCACGGGTACCGGCGCTCGTACGAGTGACCGGCCCCGCCAGGACGAGAGCGCCCCGGGCACAGCCCCGCGCTCCGCCGCCACAGCCCCGCGCCCCGCGCCCGCCGTCCACGCCGTCCCCGCCGAGCGTCCGTGGGGAGACGACCGGCCCCCCGCCGCCACGGTTCAGGCGCCGCGGCCGCCCACCGCCCCGCCCTTCCCGCCGCCGCCCGCCGCGCCCCCGTCCCCCTCGGGCGCCCCGACGGCGAGCGGCACCCCGGCCCGGACCACGCCGCCCCGGACCACCCCGGTTCCGCCGGCCGGGCTTCCGCGCCCCAGCGGCTCGAACAGCCCGTTCCCCACCCCGTTCCTGATCGCCGGCGCGCGCGCCTCCTACGC
The DNA here is from genome assembly GCF_042756365.1 of Streptomyces sp. NPDC059092. Classification (NCBI taxonomy): domain Bacteria; kingdom Bacillati; phylum Actinomycetota; class Actinomycetes; order Kitasatosporales; family Streptomycetaceae; genus Streptomyces; species Streptomyces sp. NPDC059092. The sequence continues at coordinate 47,111 of NZ_JBHZEJ010000046.1, read as the reverse complement.
GCCGCCCGTCCCGGCCGCGCCCCCGGCCGTACCGCCACTGCCCGCACGCCCCCCGGCGATGCCGTACACCCCGACCGCGCCGACGGTGTTCCCGTGGGCCGCCGGGCCCCCCGGGACACCCTCGGAGAGCACCGCGCGGCTGCGCCCCGTTCCCGTACGACGCCCCGCCAGGGCGGCCGCCGCCGTGGCCTGCGTGGTCCTCGGGGTCGGCCTCATAGGAGGCGCCGTCACCGGAAGCTGGCTGACCGGGGACTCGGCCGCCGAACCGGCCGTCCGGGACGACTTCACCGTCGCACGCGGCCTCTGGCACAGCGCCCCCGTGGACACCCTCTTCCCCCGCACCCTCAAGGGCGACGGTGCCGGGCCCGGCACCGCCGACCGGCGGTGGACGCGGATCGCCGTCGCGCCCGACAGCGGCTGCGCCGCCGCGCTCGACCCCCTGCTGGAGCGGGTACTGCGCCCCCTGGGCTGCACGCGGGTCGTGCGCGCCACGTACGCCGACGCGACCTCCAGCAGCGTCACCACCGTCGGACTGGTCTTCACCCAGGGCGACGCGACCGCGATGGCGGCCCTGCGCACCCGGTTCCGGGTCGACGACCTCACCGAACGCACCGACCTGATGCCCCGTACCTTCCCGGTCGAGGGCACCGTCGCCGCGACGTTCGGTGACGCGCAGCGCGCGAGCTGGACGGTCAACGTCCTCACCGAGGTGCCCGTCGTCGTGTACGCCGTCTCCGGCTTCGCCGACGGCCGTCCGGTCGCCTCCCCCCAGCCCGCCGACCACGCCATGGTCAGCGGCGCCACGACCCCGGCCGCACAGGCCGGCCTCGGACATGAGGCGAAAGGCGTCGCGGACCGTATAGAACGCGGGCTGCGCAAGGCAGTCAGCGCCGGCACGGTGGCCCCCCGTTGACCCCTAAGGGACACGGACCGCCGGTGCCCACGAGAACCCGGAGGACCCGCAACCCATGACGTCGAAGACCGCAGCGACGAGGCGCGGGCGCCGCCACCGGATCGCCGCCGTCCTCACCGCCGCGTCCGTCCTGCTGCTCCCCGCGACCCCGGCGCACGCCGACGCGATCCGCGCCCAGCAGTGGGCGCTCGACGCGATGCACACCGAACAGGCGTGGCGCCACTCGCAGGGCACCGGCGTCACCGTCGCGGTCCTGGACACCGGCGTGGACGACACCCACCCGGACCTCTCAGGACAGGTACTGCCCGGCAAGGACCTGATCGGCTTCGGCGCGCGCAGCGGCGACCGCTCCTGGGCCCGGCACGGTACGGCCATGGCCGGCATCATCGCGGGACACGGCCACGGCTCCGGCCGCACGGACGGGGTGCTCGGCATCGCGCCCGAGTCGAAGATCCTTCCCGTCCGGGTCATCCTCGAAGGCAGCGACCCGGCCCGCGCGAAGGCACGCGCCTCCAAGGGCGGCGCGCTCGCGCAGGGCATCCGCTGGGCCGCCGACCAGGGTGCCGACGTCATCAACCTCTCCCTCGGCGACGACAGCGAGTCCGCCCACCCCGAACCGGCCGAGGACGCGGCGGTCCAGTACGCCCTGTCCCGGGGCGCGGTCGTCGTCGCCTCGGCGGGCAACGGCGGCGAGAAGGGCGACCACATCTCGTACCCCGCGGCCTATCCCGGGGTGATCGCCGTGGCCGCCGTCGACGAGTACGGCACGCACGCGGCCTTCTCCACACGGCGCTGGTACGCCACGGTCAGCGCGCCCGGCGTCGATGTCGTCATCGCCGACCCCGACCGTCGCTACTACGAGGGCTGGGGCACCAGCGCCGCCGCCGCGTTCGTCTCCGGCGCCGTGGCCCTCATCCGCTCCGCCTACCCCGACCTCACCCCCGCCCAGATCAAGAAGCTCGTGGCCGACACCGCGCGCGACGCCCCGGAGAGCGGTCGCGACGACGCCAGGGGGTACGGCTTCATCGACCCGGCCGCCGCGATCGAGGCGGGCGGGAAGCTGGCCCGTACGGATCTCAAGAGCCAGTCCGCGGGGTTCGGCAAGCACTACTTCGGCAGCGGCCCCGAGGCCGCCCGCGAGGACGCGGACCCGGCCGTCTGGCTGGCGCCGGCCGCGGGCGCCGCCGGCGCCGTACTGCTGGCGGGAGCGGTGCTGCTCTGGCGGGGCTCGGGCCGGCGCATCGGCATCGGGGGCCGGCGCTGAGAAGGGCGCGGAGCCCGGTCGTACGAGGAGCCCGGTCGTACGAGGAGCCCGGTCGTACGAGGAGTCCGGGCGCCGTGTCAGCCGCGCCGCGGCCCCGTGATCCGGCGCACCGCGTCGACGGCGGCCTCCTCGACCCGCGTGACACCCTCCTCCTTGGAGGCGTGGCCGTCGGACAGGACCGCCACCAGGCAGCCGTCCACCCGCCCCACGGAGTGGACGACCCACAGGCCGCTCTCCGTTCTGGGCAGCCAACCGTTCTTCAGAGCCACCCCGTCACCACGGCGGCCCGAACCAGCCATACCTGTCGTACCGGTCCGGGTGCCGGTGCCGCGTGCCGCCGACACGCCCCAGTCCTGTCCCGGCACCACCCGCCCCATCAGTCCCGCGATACAGCGGCGCGACCGTGCGTCCAACGGCGCGTCGGGCCGGGCGTCCGCGTCGAAGACCGCCTTCAGCAGGGTGAGCTGATCGCCCGCCGTGGTCCGCGTCAGCCCCCACGCCGGGGCCGCCACGGTCCGGGTCATGCCGAGCCGCGCATGGGCCGCGGCCAGCCCCTCCACGCCCCCGGCCGCCTCCCGCAGCACCGTCGCCGCCTCGTTGTCGCTCCGCTCGATCATGGCCTCCGCGAGGCGCTCCTCGCCCGGGTCCGGCCACCGGCCCGCGTCCCGCGCGCGCAGCAGCAGGGCGGCCAGCACCGCGACCTTCACCACACTGGCGGTCACATACGTACGGTCCGCGCCGTACGCGGCCTCGTGACCGCCCGCCATGTCGTACACCGCGACCGAAAGATCCACCCGAGGACCGTACGCCCGCGCACACGCTCTAGGCTCGTCCCGTGGCGCTCAAGAACATCCCGGACCCCGGTTTCTCCGACGACGACGGCACCGCCGATCCCGCGCTGACGGCGGCCCTCGCCGCCTGGGCGGAGGACCGCGGGGCCCACGGGCCGGTGCTGGCGGCGCTGCGGACCTCGCGGCTGCTGGTGCCCGTCGTGGCCGTCCTGGGGGAGGTCGAGGAGGACGATGAGGGGAGCCGCGTGGCGTCGGACAAGGGTGGTGGGCGACGGGCGGGCCTGCGCCGCGAGAAGACCAGCGACATGGCCGTGCCCACCCTCCGGGCCGGTGACCGGCGCGCCCTGCCCGCCTTCACCTCCGTCGAGGCGCTGGCGCGCTGGGACCCCGGGGCGAGGCCCGTCGCCGTACCGCTGCACCAGGCGCTCCAGGCCGCCGCGCACGAGCGGGCCGACACGGTCGTGCTCGACCTCGCCGGCCCCGTCCCGTACGAGATCACCGGGCCCGCCCTGCTGGCCCTCGCCGAGGGCCGTACGAGGACCGGTCCGCTCGACGACCCCGCCGTGACCGCGGCGGTACGGGCCGCGGTGGCCGCGGAGCCCGCGGTCGTACGGGCGTATCTCGGCCCCGGCAGCGCGGACGGCACGCTCGCCCTCCTGCTGGACCCGGCCGCGCCCCCGGCGGAGGCGGCCCGCAGGGTCGCGCGCGCCCTCGCGGACGACGACGTACTGAGGGCCCGCCTGGTGCGCGGACTCGACCTGGCGGTACTGCCGGCCGAGGCCACCCCACCGGGCGAGCCCCTGTACGTACGCTCCTAGAAGCCGGTCAGCCGTAGACCGGGCCCGTGTACTTCTCGCCCGGGCCCTGGCCCGGCTCGTCCGGTACGACCGACGCCTCACGGAAGGCGAGCTGGAGCGACTTCAGCCCGTCACGCAGCGGCGCCGCGTGGAACGAGCTGATCTCCGTCGTGCTCGCGTCCATCAGCCCGGCCAGCGCGTGGACCAGCTTGCGGGCCTCGTCCAGGTCCTTGTGCTCGTCGCCCTCCTCGGTCAGCCCGAGCTTCACGGCCGCCGCGCTCATCAGGTTCACCGCGACCGTGACGATCACCTCGACGGCGGGGACTTCCGCGATGTCGCGGGCCATGGCGTCGTAGCCGGGTGATTCCGGGGCTGCCGGGGTGGACTGGGGGGAGGTCGCGTCGCTCATGCCCCACACGATAGGCCCACGCCGCGGGCGCCCGTCCGGGGGAGTGGCGGGGAGCGGACGGGGGAGCGGGCGTGGACCACGGGTTAGCACGAGTCCCCTGGTGGTGCTAACCTTGTGTAACGACCGGCCGGACACGTGTGTGCCCGGCCCACAAGTGGAGGCTCCGATCTCCCACCTGGCTGCCCCTTGAGGGCGGCGGGTCACCGGTCAGGTGGTGCCCATCGTTCCGTACGGACGATGGAACCGCCCGATGCGCCCCGTGGTTGGTACGCGGCGGTGCTCCGGTATTCGAGGAGCTCCTGCCTGTGTGCCGTCCGGGGCATTTTTGCTGTGCCGCCGCGGTTGGTCTGAAACAGACGTTACGCGGCTGTCTGCCAGACAGTCGTGTGGTGCTACCGAGGAGGATCCATCAGCGCCGAGCCCCGCATCAACGACCGGATTCGCGTTCCCGAAGTGCGACTTGTCGGTCCCAGTGGTGAGCAGGTGGGCATTGTCCCGCTCGCCAAGGCTCTGGAGCTCGCACAGGAGTACGACCTGGACCTGGTCGAGGTCGCGGCGACAGCCCGTCCGCCCGTGTGCAAGCTCATGGACTACGGGAAGTTCAAGTACGAGTCGGCCATGAAGGCCCGTGAAGCGCGCAAGAACCAGGCGCACACGGTCATCAAGGAAATGAAGCTCCGGCCGAAGATCGACCCGCACGACTATGACACCAAGAAGGGTCACGTCGTCCGGTTCCTCAAGCAGGGCGACAAGGTCAAGATCACGATCATGTTCCGTGGTCGTGAGCAGTCCCGCCCGGAACTGGGCTTCCGACTGCTCCAGCGACTGGCTTCCGATGTCGAGGAGCTCGGCTTCATCGAGTCGAACCCGAAGCAGGACGGCCGGAACATGATCATGGTTCTTGGTCCGCACAAGAAGAAGACCGAGGCCATGGCCGAGGCCCGTGAGGCGCAGGCGGCCCGCAAGGCGGAGCGCCAGGGCCACACGCCCGAGGAGTCGGCCGACGAGAGCGTCGAGGCTTCGGCCGAGGCCCCCGTCGAGGCATCTTCCGACGTGTGATCCGTGGGGGCGCCACCCAGGCGGCCCCCGGCTCCGCTCGGAACCACACACCAGAGATCTGACGCTCCCGCGCGCCGTTCGAGAACGCGGACCGGCTGGGAGCGCCACTGACGAGGAGAGAACGGCGCTATGCCGAAGAACAAGTCGCACAGCGGTGCCAGCAAGCGCTTCAAGATCACCGGCTCCGGCAAGGTGCTGCGCGAGCGGGCCGGCAAGCGCCACCTGCTCGAGCACAAGTCGTCGCGGGTGACGCGCCGCCTCACCGGCAACGCCGAGATGGCCCCGGGCGACGCCAAGAAGATCAAGAAGCTTCTCGGCAAGTGATGCCGCCGCCCCCGGTGACCGGGGGCGCGACAACAGGACCGGGACCTATTCGTTTTCGGGCCGTGTGAGTTCGACCACGGCCCCGCTACAAGGAGTCAACACGTGGCACGCGTCAAGCGGGCAGTCAACGCCCACAAGAAGCGCCGGGCAATCCTCGAAGCGGCCAGCGGTTACCGCGGCCAGCGTTCGCGCCTGTACCGGAAGGCGAAGGAGCAGGTCACCCACTCCCTCGTCTACAACTACAACGACCGCAAGAAGCGCAAGGGCGACTTCCGTCAGCTCTGGATCCAGCGGATCAACGCCGCTGCCCGCGCCAACGGCATCACCTACAACCGCTTCATCCAGGGTCTGAAGGCCGCCAACGTCGAGGTGGACCGCAAGATCCTCGCCGAGCTGGCCGTCAACGACACCAACGCGTTCGCCGCGCTCGTCGAGGTCGCCCAGAAGGCGCTCCCCAGCGACGTCAACGCCCCGAAGGCCGCGGCCTAAGAGCCGACAGGCTCCCTCAAGCCCGCGCCCTTCCCGCCGGACCCGCAGGCCCACCGCCTGCGGGTCCCGCGCGTTCCCGGCCCCTTCCCGGGCACCCCGCCGGACCGCCGGACCGCCGGCCGACAGACCGACAGACCGCCGGACCGCCGGACCGCCGGGCGACGGGCCGACAGACCGCCGGACGAGACCGCCCGTACCCGCCAGACGAGAAGCGAGCCGCCGCCCATGGGCACCCCCGAGCTGATCTCCCCGCGTTCCCCCCGTGTCACGGCCGCGCGCAGGCTCGCCAAGCGCGCCTTCCGGGGCAAGGAGCGCCGGTTCATCGCCGAGGGGCCGCAGGCCGTGCGCGAGGCGGTGGCCCACCGCGGGGCCGACGGGGAGCCCACGCTGGTCGAGCTGTTCACCACCGCCGAGGCCGCCGAGCGGTACGCCGACATCGTGGACGCGGCCCGCGCCACCGGCGCCCGCGTGCACTTCGCCCCCGACACCGTCCTCGCCGAGGTCTCGCAGACCGTCACCCCGCAGGGGCTGCTGGGCGTCTGCCGCTTCCTGGACACGCCGTTCGCCGACGTCCTCGCCTCGGGGCCCCGGCTCGTCGCCGTCCTGGCCCATGTACGCGACCCCGGCAACGCCGGTACCGTGCTGCGCTGCGCGGACGCCGCGGGGGCCGACGCCGTCGTCCTCACCGACGCCTCCGTCGACCTCTACAACCCCAAGTCCGTCCGCGCGTCCGCGGGCTCGCTCTTCCACCTGCCCGTCGCCGTCGGCGTCCCCGTGGAACAGGCGGTACGCGGCCTCCAGGGCGCCGGGGTGCGCATCCTGGCCGCCGACGGCGCGGGCGAGGACGACCTCGACGACGAGCTGGACGCGGGCACCATGGCCGGGCCCACCGGCTGGATCTTCGGCAACGAGGCGTGGGGCCTGCCGGCCGGGACCCGGGCGCTCGCGGACGCCGTGGTGCGGGTGCCGATCCACGGAAAGGCCGAGAGCTTGAACCTGGCGACCGCCGCGGCCGTATGTCTCTATGCCTCAGCGCGTGCCCAGCGCGTCCGCGGTATGCGCTGAGGGGGTCCGTCCGGTCACGGTCAGCTAGTAGGGTGGCGTGCTCGGGGACCCACTGAGCTACCCGGAAGAGGTGGGGTGCGGGGATGACCGTCGGGGCGAGCCGACCCGCAGAGGTCCAGGGAGCCTTACCTTCCGCGTTCGGTGCCGGTGCCGGAGAACCGGACGGCGTGCCCACGACGGGCTCCGGGGAACCGGGGGAAGCCCGCGCCGGCCTGCCGGCCGTACCCGGTCTCGACCCCGACGACCTCCCCGACGGGCTGATCGTCGCGGACGGGACCGGCCGCGTCGTCTGCTTCAACGCCGCCGCCGCGCGGATCACCGCCCTCGACCCCTCCGCCGCCCTCGGCCGCCCCGTGGACCGGGCGCTGCCGCTGGAGGACCTCAAGGGCCGCCGCTGGTGGGCGCTGACCGACCCGTACGGCGGCCTCGCCACCCGGACGGGACAGCCGGAGCGGAACCTGCTGCTTCCCGGCGGCCGGGAGGTCCTGGTCTCCGCCCGCTACGTCCGCGCGTACCCCACCGGGCCCGTCCAGAAGCTGGTGATCTGTGTCCGGGGCACGGAGGCCCGCCGCCGTACCGAGCTGAGCCACGCCGAGCTGATCGCCACCGTCGCCCACGAGCTGCGCTCGCCGCTGACCTCCGTCAAGGGGTTCACGGCGACCCTGCTCGCCAAGTGGGAGAGGTTCACGGACGACCAGAAACGGCTGATGCTGGAGACCGTCGACGCCGACGCGAACCGGGTCACCCGGCTGATCGCCGAACTGCTCGACATCTCCCGCATCGACTCGGGCCGCCTGGAGGTGCGCCGCCAGCCCGTCGACATCGGCGCCGCCGTCGGGCGGCACGTCCAGTCGCACACCGCCTCGGGACAGTCGCCGGACCGCTTCCTGGTACGGATAGAGCAGCCGCTGCCCGATCTGTGGGCGGATCCCGACAAGATCGACCAGGTCCTCGGCAACCTGCTGGAAAACGCGGTGCGCCACGGCGAGGGAACCGTCACCATTGAGGTGGCGCCCGCGCGGATCGAACACGCGGCGGAGAGCGAGAAGGGAACGGCCGTCACCGTGTGCGACGAAGGACCCGGCATCCCCGAGGAATCGATGCAGCGCGTCTTCACCCGCTTCTGGCGGGGCAGCAAACGCGGCGGTACGGGGCTGGGCCTCTACATCGTCAAGGGCATCGTCGAGGCGCACGGCGGCACGATCACCGTCGGCCGCGGCCCCGGCGGTGGCGCGCAGTTCCGATTTATCCTGCCCGTCGGCGCCCCGGCCTACCTCTCCTGACGGTCCCCGACCGCACCGGAGACCCCGCCCGGGCCGCCCGCGGGCCAATCCACCTTCGTACGACCCTTTAGACTCGGCTTTTGGCACCTTCACGCCCTCAGTGATCGAGCAGGGTCGTTTCGCCAAGCCAATCGGAAGTACGGGAAGAGATGTCCGCACCCAACAAGTCGTACGACCCGGTCGAGGTCGAGGCACTGAAACCGGAGCAGATCGAGCGCCTGCGGGACGAGGCGCTCGCCGCCTTCGCCGCCGCCGGTGACCTCGACGCGCTCGCCCACGCGAAGACCGCGCACACCGGGTCCACCTCGCCGCTCTCCCTCGCCAACCGGGAGATCGGCGCGCTGCCCCCGCAGGCCAAGGCCGAGGCGGGCAAGCGCGTGGGCCAGGCCCGCGCCGCCGTCGGCCGGGCCCTCGCCGCCCGGGGGACCGAGCTGGAGGCCGAGCGCGACGCCAGGGTGCTGGTCGAGGAGGCGGTGGACGTCACACTGCCGTACGACCGCACCCCGGCCGGCGCCCGCCACCCGCTCACCACCTTCATGGAGCGGGTCGCCGACGTCTTCGTGGCCATGGGGTACGAGGTCGCCGAAGGCCCCGAGGCCGAGGCCGAGTGGTTCAACTTCGACGCCCTCAACTTCGTGCCCGACCACCCGGCGCGCCAGATGCAGGACACCTTCTTCGTCGCCGGCCCCGAAGGCACCACGGGCGACGAGTCCGGTGTGGTGCTCCGTACGCACACCTCGCCGGTGCAGGCCCGCACCCTGATCGACCGCGAGCCGCCCGTCTACGTCGTCTGCCCCGGGCGGGTCTACCGCACCGACGAGCTGGACGCGACGCACACCCCGGTCTTCCACCAGATCGAGCTGCTCGCCGTCGACGAGGGCCTGACCATGGCCGACCTCAAGGGCACCCTGGACCACATGGTGCGGGCGCTCTTCGGCCCGGACATGAAGACCCGGCTCCGCCCGAACTTCTTCCCGTTCACCGAGCCGTCCGCCGAGATGGACATGGTCTGCTACGTCTGCCGCGGCGCGTCCGTCGGCAACCCCGACCGGCCCTGCCGCACCTGCGGCAGCGAGGGCTGGATCGAGCTGGGCGGCTGCGGCATGGTCAACCCCAAGGTGCTCACCGCCTGCGGCGTCGACCCCGAGAAGTACAGCGGATTCGCCTTCGGGTTCGGCATCGAACGGATGCTGATGTTCCGCCACAACGTCGAAGACATGCGAGACATGGTCGAGGGTGACGTCCGGTTCACCCGGCCGTTCGGGATGGAGATCTGATGCGCGTCCCGCTTTCCTGGCTGCGGGAGTACGTCGACCTGCCGGCGACGGAGACCGGCCGTGACGTACAGGCGCGGCTCGTCTCCGCCGGTCTGGAGGTCGAGGCCGTCGAGCAGCTCGGCGCCGGGCTCAAGGGCCCCCTCGTCGTCGGCAAGGTCCTCACCATCGAGGAGCTGGAGGGCTTCAAGAAGCCCATCCGTTTCTGCACCGTCGACGTCGGCACCGCCAACGGCACCGGCGAACCGCAGGAGATCGTCTGCGGTGCCCGTAACTTCGCCGTCGGCGACAAGGTCGTCGTGGTCCTGCCCGGCGCCGTCCTCCCGGGCGACTTCGCGATCGCCGCCCGCAAGACGTACGGCAGGACCTCGCACGGCATGATCTGCTCCGGCGACGAGCTGGGCATGGGCGACGACGGCTCCGGCGGCATCATCGTGCTGCCCCCGGAGTACGAGCCCGGCACCGACGCCATCGCCCTCCTGGAGCTGGTGGACGAGGTCCTGGACATCGCCGTCACCCCCGACCGCGGCTACTGCCTCTCGCTGCGCGGTGTCGCCCGCGAGACGGCCATCGCCTACGGCCTGCCGCTGCGCGACCCGGCGCTGCTCGACGTCCCCGCGCCGAACGCGTACGGCCACCCCGTGAAGATCGCCGACCCGATGGGCTGCGACCGTTTCACCGCGCGTACGGTCACCGGCCTCGACCCCGAGGCCCGCTCGCCGATCTGGCTGAGCCGCCGCCTCCAGAAGGCCGGGATGCGCCCGATCTCGCTCGCGGTCGACATCACCAACTACGTGATGCTGGAACTGGGCCAGCCGCTGCACGCGTACGACCGGACCCGTCTCGAAGGCCCGATCGGCGTCCGTCGTGCCGAGGCCGGCGAGAAGATCACCACGCTCGACGGCGTGCAGCGCGTCCTGGACACCCAGGACCTCGTCATCACCGACGACCGCGGGCCGATCGGCCTCGCGGGCGTGATGGGCGGCGCCCACACCGAGATCGCCGACGTCGTCACCGACGCGGAGACCGGCGCCGTGCACGGCACGACCGAGGTCGTCATCGAGGCCGCGCACTTCGACGCGATCACCATCGCCCGTACCGCGCGCCGCCACAAGCTGCCCTCCGAGGCGTCCAAGCGCTTCGAGCGCGGCGTCGACCCCGGGGCCACCGCCGCCGCCGCGCAGCGCACCGTCGACCTGCTGGTGCTCCTCGCCGGCGGCTCCGCCGAGGCCGGGGTCACCGAGGTCGTCGCGCCCTCCGCGCCGCACACCATCGCCATGCCCGCCGACCACCCCGACCGCGTCGCGGGCGTCGGCTACGGCCGGGAGACCGTCGTACGACGCCTCCAGGAGGTCGGCTGCGACGTGTACGGACAGGACGAGCTGATCGTCACCGTCCCGTCCTGGCGGCCCGACCTCGGCGCGCCCAACGACCTCGCCGAGGAGGTCATCCGCCTGGAGGGGTACGAGAACCTGCCCTCCACGCTGCCGACCCCGCCGTCCGGCCGCGGGCTCACCGAGCGGCAGCGGCTGTACCGCCGCGTCGGCCGCGCCCTGGCCGGGGCCGGCTACGTCGAGGCGCTGAACTACCCGTTCACCGGCACCGCGGTCCTCGACGCGTTCGGCCTCCCGGCCGACGACGACCGCCGCCGTACGGTCACCCTCGTCAACCCGCTCTCCGACGAGGAACCCGCGCTGCGCACCACGCTGCTGCCCGGACTCCTCACCGCGCTGCGCCGCAACGACGGCCGGGGCTCGCACGACCTCGCGCTCTTCGAGACCGGGCTGGTCTTCCGGCCGACCGGCGAGGAGACCGTACCGGTACGGCTGCCCGTTGACCGGCGGCCCACCGACGAGGAGATCGCCTCTCTCGACGCCACGCTGCCGCGCCAGCCGCGCCACGCCGCGGTCGTCCTGTCCGGCGCGCGCGAGCAGGCCGGCTGGTGGGGCCAGGGCACCCGGGCGAACTGGGCGGACGCCGTCGAGGCGGCCCGCACCGTCGCCCGCGAGGCCGGCGTCGAGCTGTCCGTACGGGCCGACCGCCACGAGCCGTGGCACCCCGGCCGCTGCGCCGCGCTGTACGTGAGCGTGGACGGCGCCGAGACGCTCGTCGGGCACGCGGGAGAGCTGCATCCGCGCGTCGTCAAGGCGCTCGGACTGCCGGAGCGCACCAGCGCCATGGAGATCGAGCTGGACCTGCTGGAGCGCGCGGGCACCGGCGCGCTCCAGGCACCGCGCATCTCCACCTACCCGGTGGCCACCCAGGACGTGGCGCTCGTCGTCGCCGACGACGTGCCGGCCGGTGACGTGGAGCGCGCGCTGTACGAGGGCGCGGGGGAACTCCTGGAGTCGCTGCGCCTGTTCGACGTCTTCTCCGGCGAACAGGTCGGCGCGGGGAACAAGTCCCTCGCGTACGCCCTGCGCTTCCGCGCCACCGACCGCACGCTGACGGTCGACGAGGCCACGGCGGCCCGTGACGCGGCCGTCGCGCTCGCCGCCGAGCGGACCGGGGCGGTGCTGCGGGGAGCATGACCTCGCTGTAACGCAGGGCCTTTCGGCTTTTCGTTCGACAGCTAGGCGGTTCGGCAGTTCGAAAGAGAGTGGAGCCCTGAGGGGCGCGTCCGGGGCTCCGGGCGCGCCCCTCACTCATTTGAGTGAGAACCCTCGGCGGGTCGCGCCATCGGCGGCCGGTGATCGACACAATCGATCCGGCCACGACGGTCGACGTACGCCCAACGGCTGAGTGGCCGGACGGCCGAGGGGGGCCGACGTATGAATCGGACCAGTCCAGAAGAGCAGGCAACCGAGGAGGACACAGCCTCCTGGGGATTCGTGGAGTGCGCGATCCCCGGCGGTCTGCTCGCGCTGGTGATCACCTGGGAGCTGACGCGCCCGCCCTCGGAGCGCGACACGCTGCTGCCCCGCATCGTGACCTGTGTGGCCTTCGTCCTGGTGATGGCGTACCTCGTCATGCGGGTACGGCGCCGGGCGGCGCGGGAACTGCTCCAGGTGCGCGCCGTGGCGCGCGCCGCGCAGGAGGTCCTGCTGCGCCCGCTGCCGTCCCGGCTCGACGGGCTGGCGCTCCACGCCCGCCAGCTCTCCGCGTCGCGCGGCGCCGACGTGGGAGGCGACCTGTACGAGGTGATGGCGACCACCTACGGGGTGCGCGTGGTCATCGGGGACGTACGCGGCCACGGACTGCCCGCCATCGGGGCGGTGGCCGCCGTCCTCGGCAGCTTCCGCGAGGCCGCCCACGACGAGAGAGGGCTCGACGGCGTCCTGCGCAGACTCGACCGGGCACACCAGCGTCATCTGAAGGAACTGGCGCGGCGGGATCCGGACTGCGAGGCCGCGCTCCGGGTGGCGCTGCTCGCCGAAGCGGCCGCCACGGAGGGCGCGAGCGCGGCCGAGGTCGCCGAGGCGTGCCGGGCCGCCCAGCGGATGGCGGAGGCGGACGCGGCGGACGCCGCCGAGGAGTTCGTCACCGTCCTGCTGCTGGAGATCGGCCCCGACGCGGAGATCCGCGCCCTCAACTGCGGCCATCCCTGGCCCTACCGGCTCGGGCCGGGCGCGGAACCGCTCGCCTGCGAGGAGCCGTTACCGCCGCTGGGCGCCGTACCGCTCCCGGCGGAACTCACCCCGTACCGGTGCGGACGGCTGCTGCCGGGCGAGGCGCTGTTCCTGCACACCGACGGCGCCGAGGACGCGCGGGACGCGCAGGGGCGCTTCTTCGGCCTCAAGGAGGCGCTGGTGGAAGCCGCTTCGGTCACCGAGCTGTCGCCCGTGGCGGTGGTACGGCAGGTGCACGCGGCGCTGCTGCGGCACACCGGCGGCCGGATCACCGACGACATGGCGCTGCTGGTGCTGCGCAACGACCGGGTGGACGGCACCCTGTGCGCGGCGGCCGGACGGCAGTCGGGGCCGGCCGACCGCTCCGGCGCGGAGCGGACCCTCGCCGACCTGGCCGGGACGGACCGGACCGCTTCCGTCAGGACCGGTACGGACGGAAGCGTCGCCGACGGCACCGGTACGGACGGAAGCGCCGCCGACGGGCCACGCGCGCCGGACGGCCCCCTCACCCCTGACATCTCCGACCGCCTTCCCGCGCCGGACGCCGCGCCCCCGACGCAGGAGGGGCCACCGGTCAGCGGCCAGGCGCAGCCGGGCTGTCGTGCCGTACTGGAGGAGCGCACACGGGTGCCGACGCAGTCCGGTGACCCGGCGCTGCGCCGCACCCGTCCGGCTCCTTCCCGTCCCTAGACGCCGCTGTCGTCCGTGACCGGACTCGTCTCTCACCCAGGATCACCCCGCCCGCGGTCTGAGGGGGACCGCCGGCGCGGTGGCCGTGTCGTCCGCCCCGCCGTGGAGTGCCGGGCAGGTCGGCGGGGCGGACGACACGGTTGCGGGCCGCCGCACTTACGAGGGGGAGCCGGCGACCCGGCCGCCTCCTTGAAGAGGGCACCCAGTCAACCGGTCCCGCCCGCCCGGCGGCAGAGCGCACAGGGTGCGAGTCCGGGCACTCCGTTCACACCCCGTGCGTTTCCCGTTCCGCCTGTACGAGCGCCTCCGAAGGAGCGTCACCCGCCTCTCGGGGCCTTCCGTAGGCGGGAGTTCGGATTTATTCGTCTAGGCTGGAAAGGCCGAGTCTCCGGAGGGGCACATGCAGCCCAACACTCTGCTCGATTCCCTGCTCGACGAGGCGGGCATCTCCCATGCCGGCCTCGCCGCACGCGTCAACCAGGCGGGCCGCACGAGGGGCCTCGCGCTGCGGTACGAACACACCGCCGTGTCCCGCTGGCTGAAGGGCCAGCGGCCACGTGGCCAGGTGCCCGACCTGATCTGCGCGGTGCTCAGCGACCGGCTGCGCAGACCCCTCACCCTCGACGACATCGGGTTCGGGGTGGCGGGGGAGTCACCTCTGCCGCACGCCACCCCGCTCTCCGGCTTCGTGGAGCGCGCCGCCGCGCTGTGGCGCAGCGACGAGCAGCAGCGTCCGCACATAGTGGGCGCCCCCGCCGTCACCGGCACGCCCGCCGTGATGCCCGTCTGGGAGTGGGAGAACCCGCCCGAGGACTCCGACGTGTCCCGCGCCGGCCGTACGAAGGTCGGCCCCGCCGACATCAAACTGCTGCGGTCGGCCCGCGCGCACTACGAGTTGATGTACCGGCGGGCGGGCGGTGTCGCGACCCGGGCCAGGATCGTCCGCTTCCTCAACGCCGAGACCGCGCCGCTGCTGCGCGGCGGGTACAGCGATGCCCTGGGGCGCCAGCTCCACCGCGCCACCGGCGGTCTGGTCGCGGTGGCCGGCATCTGCGCGTACGACTCCGATGCCCACGGCCTGGCCCAGCGCTACTTCCACCAGGCGTTGCGGCTGGCCAAGGCCAGCGGCGACCGGGGGCTCGGCGCGTATGTGATCGCCCTGCTCGTCAACCAGTCGCTGTTCATGGGGGAGCACCGCCAGGCCGTGGCCTTCGCGGAGGCGGCGCTGCGCACCGCCGGGCGCCAGATCACCCCCGCGCTCGCCGCCGATCTCTACGCGATGCAGGCCAAGTCGTACGCGCACCTCGGCGACGCGGGCGCGGCGCTCAGCTGCATCCGTCGTGCGGAG
Organism: Streptomyces sp. NPDC059092; assembly: GCF_042756365.1. NCBI lineage: Bacteria > Bacillati > Actinomycetota > Actinomycetes > Kitasatosporales > Streptomycetaceae > Streptomyces > Streptomyces sp. NPDC059092. The sequence continues at coordinate 31,836 of NZ_JBHZEJ010000046.1, read as the reverse complement.
TCAGAGGCGGAGCGCATCCGTCCTGGCCACGAACCGGACGAGACGGGCTACGTCCAGCCGGGCCTGGTCAACGTACAGGTGGCGGAGGCGCTCCTCAGCCTCGGGGAGCTGGCCGCCGCGCGGGTGCACGCGACGGCGGCCGTGGACACCCCGGCGCACGACCGGGGACGGGTCCACCGGCTCGCGATGCTGAGCCATATCGAACTGCGGCAGGGCGAGGCCGACCGGGCCGCCAGAACAGCGGCGGAGATGGCGGAGCGGGCCAGGGGGATGGAGTCCCAGCGGCTGCGCGACCGCTTGCGCCAGGTACGCGAACAGCTTGTGGCCAGCGGCTCTTCCGAAGCCGAGGACACCGCGGAACTGATCGCCGGGGCGCTGCGCGTTCCTCTGTGAGCCCCCTTGTGAGCCCCCCGCGCTTTCCCCGGGTCGGGCGTCGCTGCTGCGATATTGCCATCAACTTGTCGGAAGGTGGCAGAAACGTGCAGTGGACGAAGCTAAATGAGCAGACCGTGTACGAGAATCGCTGGTTCAGCGTCAATCTCGCCGACGTCAAACTCCCCGACGGCCGGCATCTGGACCACTTCCTCATCCGGCTCCGCCCGGTCGCCGTGGCGACCGTGGTCAACTCCGCCAACGAGGTGCTGATGCTCTGGCGGCACCGCTTCATCACCGACAGCTGGGGCTGGGAGCTGGCGGCCGGGGTCGTCGAGGACGGTGAGGACATCAAGACCGCGGCGGCGCGGGAGATGGAGGAGGAGACCGGCTGGCGCCCGGGACCCCTCAGGCATCTCCTCACCGTCGAGCCGTCCAACGGGCTCAGCGACGCGCGGCACCACATGTACTGGGCGGAGGACGCCACGTACATCGGTCATCCGGAGGACGACTTCGAGTCCTCGCGCCGGGAGTGGGTACCGCTCAAGCTGGTGCCCGACATGATCGCCCGGGGCGAGATCCCGGCCGCCAACATGACGGCCGGGCTGCTGATGCTCCACCACTTGAGGCTGGGCCAGTGAGGTCCTGGCCCGGACAAGGGCCCGGGACCCGCTAACGGCCCAGGCTCTGCCAGACCGCCACCGCGAGCGCCCCGAGTGAGCAGAGCGCCGCCACGGCGGGCAGCGGCCACCTGGAGTGTTCCAGGGCGGCCACACGCGCGGCCAGATCGGCCACATCCTTGTCGGTCTGGTCGTTGCGGTGGGCCAGTAGTGCCATCCTGCCCTCGGTCCTGGCAAGGCCGACGTCGAGGCTGCGACGTAACTCCGCGCGCTCCTGGCCGACCACGGAATGGTCAGATTCGGTGGTCACGATTTCCGCTCCTGTTCGGGAGAGTGGTTCCACGATTCGGTTGCCCGGCCACGGCGGGTACTGGCCAAGCGGAATCGAGTCAACTCCCCCTGGGCGGTGGGCATCAGGGTGTACGGGAGTCATATGCGCGCACCCTTCGCACACTCCGTGTGAATCAGGTGTACGAGTAGAAGCCCGCACCCGTCTTACGGCCCAGCCGCCCCGCGTCCACCATTCGCTGGAGCAGCGGGGACGCCGCGTACAACGGCTCCTTGTACTCGGAATACATCGAGTCGGCGACCGAGGCCACGGTGTCCAGACCGATCAGGTCGGTGAGCTTGAGCGGGCCCATCGGGTGGGCGCAGCCCATCTCCATCCCGTTGTCGATGTCCTCGCGGCTCGCGATGCCCGACTCGAACATCCGGATCGCGGCGAGCAGATACGGGATGAGCAGCGCGTTCACGACGAAGCCCGAGCGGTCCTGCGCGCGGATCGCGTGCTTGCCGAGGACGCGCTCGACGACGGTCTCGGCGCGCCGGATCGTCTCCTCGGAGGTCGTCAGCGCGGGGATCAGCTCGACGAGCTGCTGCACGGGGGCCGGGTTGAAGAAGTGGATGCCGATCACCTGGTCGGGTCGCGACGTCGCGACGGCCAGCTTGACCAGCGGGATGGAGGAGGTGTTGGAGGCCAGGATCGCGTCGGGACGCGTCACCACCTGGTCGAGCACCTGGAAGATCTCCGTCTTGACCTGCTCGTTCTCGACGACGGCCTCGATGACGAGATCCCGGTCGGCGAACTCCCCGAGATCCGTCGTGAAGCTCAGCCTGCCGAGCGCGGCGTCGCGCTCCTCCGCGCTGATCTTGCCACGGTCCGCGGCCTTGGCCAGCGAGTTCTGCAGCCGGGTCCGGCCGATCTCCAGCGCCTCGCCGGTGGTCTCGGCGACCATGACCTCCAGGCCGCTGCGCGCGGCGACCTCCGCGATGCCTGCGCCCATCTGGCCGCAGCCCACCACTCCGACGCGGGTGATATCGGTCAGGGTGTCGGTCACATCGTGCCTTTCGCCGGTCCGTGTCAGCACAGGTCCCCCGTATGATTCCGGCGCCTGCCCGGGACAGGACGTTACTCCGACGGCGGATGCGCCGGGCGGGCCGGGGCGGGCATGCTCAGCGGGTGACCGGACCGATCATCTCTGTGGCCCGGTCCAGGACGAGACGACAGGCGAGGGACGGCGCATGGGGCACGACGACGTGGGGCACGGAGCGACGGGACGCGGAACGGCAGGGCACGGCAGGACAGCGCAGGGCGGTACGCCCCTCGGGCGGCGTGGATTCGTGGCCGCCGCCGCCGGGGTGGCGGCCACGCTGCTGACCGCCGGCGACACCGCCCTCGCCGCCGCGGACGTGCCGGGGCAGGGAGCCACCGGGCACCGGGCACCGCGCCCCGCGCTGCGCGGCATGTGGCTGGCCACCGTCGCCAACCGCGACTGGCCCTCCAAGCCCGGCCTCTCGGCCGGCCGCCAGCGGACCGAGCTGATCCAGCACCTCGACACGGCGGCGGCCCGCGAGCTCAACGCCGTCGCCTTCCAGGTCAGGCCCACGGCCGACGCGCTGTGGCCCTCGCCGTACGAGCCCTGGTCGCAGTACCTCACCGGCACGCAGGGCAAGGACCCGGGCTGGGACCCGCTGGACACGGCGGTACGGGAGGCCCACGCGCGCGGCCTCGAACTGCACGCCTGGTTCAACCCGTACCGCGTCGCGAACCACACCGACCCCACCCGGCTGAGCGCGCGCCACCCCGCCCGGGTCCATCCCGGCTGGGTCCTGCCGTACGGCGGGAAGCTCTACTACAACCCCGGTCTGCCCGAGGTCCGGAAGTTCGTCCAGGACGCCATGCTCGACGCCGTCGAGCGGTACGACATCGACGCCGTCCACTGGGACGACTACTTCTATCCGTACCCGGTCGCCGGACAGGTCTTCGGGGACGACGCGGCGTACGAGCGGTACGGGGCGGACTTCCCGGACAAGGCGGCCTGGCGGCGGGACAACACCGACCGGCTGGTGCGCGAGACCGCCGAGCGGATCAGGAAGACCAAGAAGAACGTGCGCTTCGGGATCAGCCCCTTCGGGGTCTGGCGCAACGCCGCAACCGACCCCCTCGGCTCCGACTCCAGGGCGGGCGTGCAGACGTACGACGATCTGCACGCCGACACCCGCGGGTGGGTCCGCAAGGGCTGGATCGACTACATCGTCCCGCAGCTCTACTGGAACATCGGCTACGCCGCCGCCGACTACGCGAAGCTGGTGCGCTGGTGGGACGCGACGGTACGGGGGACCGGGGTCGACCTGTACATCGGGGAGGCCCTGTACAAGGCGGGCGACCCGGCGCAGCCCGCCGCCTGGCAGGACCCGGCCGAACTGTCCCGCCACCTCACGCTGGCGAAGGACTTCACGGGGGTACGGGGCCACTGCTACTTCTCCGCCAAGGAGGTCGGCACCGACCCGATCGGGGCGATGACCCGGGTGGTGACGGACCACTACGGCAAGCGGTCAGCGCTCCAGAAGTGAGGCCGGGGCGCGGTCCACCGGCCGGGCGGAGCGCTGCGTCACCGCGATGCAGACCAGCACCGCCACGGCCGCCACGGGCGCCGCCGGGGTGAGGTGTTCACCGAGCAGCAGGACCGACCAGACCAGCGTCAGCACCGGCTGCGCGAGCTGGAGCTGACTGGCCCGCGCGATCCCGATCGCCGCCATGCCCCGGTACCAGACGTACATCCCGAAGAAGGTGGAGGCCAGCGCCACCCAGACCACACCGATCACCCCGTGCGCGGTCAGCCGTACCGGCTCGAAGGACAGTGCCACCGCGCCGCCCGCCAGTGAGAGCGGCAGAGCGCCGATCAGCGCCCAGCCGATCACCTGCCAGCCCGGCATCTCCCGGGCCAGCCTGCCGCCCTCCGTGTAGCCCGCCGCGCAGACCAGCAGCGCTCCGAAGAGATACAGATCGCCGGTGGACAGGGCGCCACCGCTCTGCTGGACGGTGAAGGCGATCACCACGGCGGCCCCGGCGACCGCCGCCACCCAGAACGTACGGGAGGGCCGGCTGCCGCTGCGGACCACCGAGAAGGCGGCCGTGGTGAGCGGCAGCAGCCCGACCACCACGGCCGCGTGCGAGGAGGTGGAGGTCTCCAGCGCGAGCGTCGTGAGCAGCGGGAACCCCACCACGACCCCGAGGGCGACCACCACGAGCCCGCCCCGGTGCCGGCGCTCGGGGACCGGGACACGCAGCGCCAGCAGACAGCCCCCGGCGAGGAGCGCGGCGAGCACGCTGCGGACGGCGACCAGGGACCAGGGACCGAAGCTCTCCAGGCCCCACACGGTGGACGGGAAGGTCAGGGAGAAGGCGACGACGCCCAGCGCGGCGAGGAGGGTGCCCCGCTCGGCGCGCGGGCCGGGCCGCGGCGCGGAGTCGCCGGTGACCGCTATCGCGGTATCGCTGGTAGCGCTATTCTCTGCTGTCATGCAAGAGCGTAACAGCGTCGTTGAACTGGCGCATTCTCTGAGGCGGGAGCTGAAGCACTACTCTCCCGGTGGAAAGCTGCCGTCGAGCAGGGAGCTGATCGAGCGCTACCGGGTCTCGCCCGTGACGGTCTCCCGGGCGCTCGCCCGGCTCGCCGCGGAGGGCCTGGTCGTCACCCGCCCCGGCGCCGGAGTCTTCCGCGCCACCGAACGCCCCGCCCCGGTCAGGACCGGCGACACCTCCTGGCAGGAGGTCACCCTCAGCGCGGACAGCCCGGCCGGCGGCGTGCCGCGCACCGTCGACGCCTCGGGCGTCCTGGTCACCCTCGCCGCACCGCCGCCCGGTGTCATCGAACTGACCGGCGGCTATCTGCACCCCACGCTCCAGCCCGAGGCCGCGCTGGCCGCCGCCCTCGCCCGCGCCGGCCGCCGCCCCGGCGTCTGGGGCCGGCCACCCGTCGACGGACTGCCCGAGCTGCGCGAGTGGTTCGCCCGCGCCATCGCCCCGACCTGCGGCACCGCGGAGATCCTGGTCACGGCGGGCGGCCAGAGCGCGCTCACCACCGCGCTGCGCGCGCTCGCCCCGCCCGGCGCCCCGGTCCTCGTGGAGTCGCCCACCTACCCCGGCATGCTGGCGATCGCCCGTGCCGCCGGACTGCGCCCCGTCCCCGTCCCCGTCGACTCCGACGGGGTACGGCCCGAACTGCTCGCCGCCGCCTTCCGGGCCAGCGGCGCCAAGGTCTTCGTCTGCCAGCCGCTCTTCCAGAACCCGACCGGCGCCGTGCTCGCGCCGGAGCGCCGCCCCGAAGTGCTGCGGATCGCCCGGGAGGCCGGGGCCTTCGTGATCGAGGACGACTTCGCGCGCCGTATGGCGCACGCGGACGCGGGCCCGCTGCCCGCGCCGCTCGCCGCCGTCGACCCCGACGGCATCGTCGTCCATGTCTGCTCGCTCACCAAGGTGACCTCGCCGAGCCTGCGCGTCGGCGCCCTCGCGGCCCGGGGCCCCGTCCTGGAACGGCTGCGCGCCATCCACGTCGTGGACACCTTCTTCGTACCGCGCCCGCTCCAGGAAGCCACCCTGGAACTGGTGGGCTCCGCCGCCTGGCCCCGTCTGCTGCGCACCGTGGCCACCGAGCTGAAGACCCGCAGGGACACCCTGACCGCCGCGCTCCGCACCGATCTGCCAGGACCGGTCCTGACGCACATCCCGGCGGGCGGCTACCACCTCTGGCTCCGCCTCCCGGACGGCACCGACGAGGCCGCCGTCGCCGCCGCGGCCCTGCGCGCCGGTGTCGCGGTCGCACCGGGCCGCCCGTACTTCAGCGCCGAACCGCCCGCACCGCACCTGCGGCTCAGCTTCGCGGCGCCGGCCGGCCCCGCCGAGATCACCGAGGGGGTGCGCCGGCTCCGTACGGCCTGCGACGAAACGCTCGGCCGGGGCTGACCCCACCGAGGGGCGCACGAGCCCGTGGACGACCGGCGCGTGCCCAGCGTGTGACAGGGCGGGGACGGGGGAGCACCCACGCGCGTTGCCTGGCTGAAACCCCTTGACCGGCACCGCTTTCCGCTCCACGATCACGGCCATGAGTGTTCGGCTCACCTTGGTCGCGGCGGCGCGCAGCGCCGACCTGTTCGACGAGCGCTTCGAGGACGACCGCCCCCTCGACCGGACCGGCTGGCACGAGATGCAGCGTGTCGCCCACACCCTCATCCCGCTCGCCGCCGCCGACCTCCGCTACTGCTCACCCACCCCGCGCAGCCGCGCCACCGGCGACGCCCTCGGCTTCGCCCCCCTCGCCCAACCGGCCCTGCGCGACTGCGACATGGGGCGCTGGCGCGGCTACACCCTCTCCGAGGTGATGGCCCGCGAACCGGCCGGCGTCGACGCCTGGCTCGCGGACCCGCGCGGCGCCCCGCACGGCGGCGAACCGCTGCTCACCTTCATCTCGCGGGTAGGCGGCTGGCTGGACACCCGCCCGGCCGAGGACGTCACGGCGATCGTCGCGGTCGCCGAACCGGCCGTCGTACGGGCGGCGCTGGTCTACGCGCTGAAGGCGCCACCCCGTACGTACTGGTACGTGGACGTCCGCGCCCTCTCCACGGTCACCCTGACCGGCACGCCGGGCCACTGGAACCTGCGGCTCGACACCGGCGCCTGAGCGTCCGAGCGGCTCAGCATCCGGGCGCCCGAGCCCGGCCGTTCACCCCGTACCCAGCGTCTCCAGGATCTGCTCCCCGTACTTCGCCAGCTTGTTCTCGCCGACCCCCGTCACCGTCCCCAGCTCCGCCAGCGTCGACGGCGCCAGGACCGCGATCTCGCGCAGCGTCGCGTCGTGGAAGATGACGTACGCGGGCACGCCCTGCTCCTTCGCCGAGGCCGCCCGCCAGGCGCGCAGCGACTCGAAGACCGGCACCGTCTCCTCCGGCAGATCCACCGGCGCGGAACGCTGCTTGGACGACTTCTCCGCGCGCGCGGGCCGCGCCGCCCTCTCGGGCTCGCGCCGCAGCATGACCGGCCGCCGGCCGCCCAGCACCTCGGCGCTCTCCTCCGTCAGCACCAGCGTCCCGTAGTCGCCCTCCACGGCGATCAGCCCCTGCGCCAGCAACTGCCGCGCCACCCCGCGCCATTCGGCCTCGCGCAGCTCCGCACCGATACCGAAGACGCTCAGCGCGTCATGGTCGAACTGGATGACCTTGGCGGTCTTCTTCCCCAGCAGGATGTCGGTGATCTGCCCGGCGCCGAACTTCTGGTTGCGCTCGCGCTTCAGCCGGACGACCGTCGACAGCAGCTTCTGCGCGGGGACCGTACCGTCCCAGGACTCCGCGGGCGTCAGACACGTGTCGCAGTTGCCGCACGCGGTGCTCTTCTGCCCGAAGTACGCGAGCAGCCGCACCCGGCGGCACTCGACCGTCTCGCACAGCGCCAGCATCGCGTCCACATGGGCGCCGAGACGCCGCCGGTGCGCCTCGTCGCCCTCCGAGGTGTCGATCATCTTCCGCTGCTGGACCACGTCCTGGAGCCCGTACGCGAGCCACGCCGTGGACGGCTGCCCGTCACGGCCGGCGCGTCCGGTCTCCTGGTAGTACCCCTCCACGGACTTCGGCAGGTCGAGATGGGCGACGAAGCGCACGTCCGGCTTGTCGATGCCCATGCCGAAGGCGATCGTCGCGACCATCACCAGTCCCTCCTCCCGCAGGAAGCGCGACTGGTTCTCGGCCCGCGTACGGGTGTCGAGCCCCGCGTGGTACGGCAGGGCCGCGATCCCGTTCTTCACCAGGAACTCGGCGGTCTTCTCGACCGACGCCCGCGAGAGGCAGTAGACGATCCCCGCGTCCCCCTCGTGCTCGGCGCGCAGGAGCTGGAGGAGCTGGCGCTTGGGGTCGTTCTTCGGCGCGATGCGGTACTGGATGTTGGGCCGGTCGAAGCTCGCGACGAAGTGCCGGGCGTCCTGGAGCTTCAGCCGGGAGGCGATCTCCGTGTGCGTGGCCTCCGTGGCCGTCGCGGTCAGCGCGATCCGGGGCACATCGGGCCAGCGCTCGTGGAGGGAGGAGAGGGCGAGGTAGTCGGGGCGGAAGTCGTGGCCCCACTGGGCGACGCAGTGTGCCTCGTCGATGGCGAAGAGGGAGATCGTGCCGCGCTCCAGCAGCCGTACGGTCGCCTCGACCCGCAGCCGCTCCGGCGCGAGGTAGAGCAGATCCAGCTCACCGGCGAGGAACTCGGCCTCCACGAGGCGCCGTTCGTCGAAGTCCTGGGTGGAGTTGAGGAACCCGGCCCGCACGCCGAGCGCCCGCAGGGCGTCGACCTGGTCCTGCATGAGCGCGATCAGCGGCGATACGACGACCCCGACGCCCTTCCGTACGAGGGCCGGGATCTGGTAGCAGAGCGACTTGCCACCGCCGGTCGGCATGAGGACCAGCGCGTCGCCGCCGGACACCACATGCTCGATGATCTCCTGCTGGCTCCCGCGGAAGGAGTCGTAACCGAAGACACGGCGCAGCACCTCCAGCGCCTCACCCGCCTCCGGGCCGGCGATCGGGCCGGCGCCCGGGCCGGTCCCCGCATCCGTCGCGGGATCCGCCCCCGGACGGGTCTCGGTGCCTGTCTCGGGAACGGTGGCGGAATCGGGAGCGCTCATCCGCCGATTCTACGAGGCCCCACCGACAGACCTGGGCCGGAACCGGCGGATCCACCCGATCCGGGCGGCCCGGACCGGCTGAGCCGGGATGTAGGACACGTCCTGTCCTGCACGCGATCTAGCGTCGAACACGCAGGCAGACAGGACGGCAGAAGGAGCCCAGGATGACCCGTCTCACGACCGACCAGCCGCTCGGCACCCCGACGTGGATCGACCTTGACGTCGTGGACGTCGAGGCGGCCAAGGAGTTCTACGGGGCCGTGTTCGGCTGGGAGTTCAGCGCGCCGGGCCCCGGCGGACACGTCTTCGCGCTGCTGCGCGGCAGCCGGGCCGCGGGGCTGCGCCCGGTCCCCGCACCGGCCTCGCCCGAGCCGGCCCACTGGCGCGTCCACTTCGCCACCGACGACTGCGACGCCACCGCCCGGCGCGTCACGGAGGCGGGCGGCACCGTCACCGCGGGCCCGCTGGACCAGGGGGAGCACGGCAGGGTGGCCCACGCGGTCGACCCGGGCGGCGCCGCGTTCGGCCTCTGGCAGGGTGGCACGCTGCTCGGCTGCGAACGCGTCAACGAGCCGGGGAGCCTGCTCCGTAACGACCTGACGACAGCGGACCCCGCACCCGTGCGGGACTTCTACACGAAGGTCTTCGACTTCACGCTGGACGGCAACGAGGACATGGCCGACGCCGACTTCACCTTCCTGCGCCGCCCCGACGGCCACGAGATCGGCGGCATCCTGGGCGTTCCCGGCGCCCCGGCCGCCGCCTGGGGAACCCTCTTCGAGGTCGCGGACACGGACGCGACGGCGAATCGCGCAGGGGCGGCGGGCGGCACCGTCAAGGATCCCGAGGACACCCTGTACGGCCGGATCGCGGAGATCACCGACCCGTTCGGGGCCCTGTTCGTGGTAGGGGCGAGGCCCTCGGACGCTCCGGTGAGCTGACCGCGGGCCCCGGATCGGGGATGTGGTGCGGACGGGGGGACGGCCGGTCCGGTCAGGCGTGCTGGGGGATCTCGTCCTTCAGCGCCGACCGGATCTGCTGCCGCAGCTCCGAGCTGTCCTCGTGGCCGTGCACGGAGACGGCGTGCTCGCTGGCGGCGCGGACCACCTCGTCCTCCTCACCGGTGATGGCGAGCGAGCACTGCGTCTCGCTCGGGAAATCCCGGCAGTCGGCAACCTTGCGCATGACGCACCTCCTCCCCTCCAGTATCCGCCCGGCCCCGGGGACGGCGCTTCCCGGCGGCCGGGCGCACCGGACCGGCCGGGCGCGGCCCGGCACGCGGGTGTCCGGCAGCGTCACGGGAAGCGAACGGACGGCAAACGAAGCGGCAACGCGCACAACCGATACCCCACGAACACAGTCTTCACGCGTATGAAGATCTCTTTCCTCATCCACAACGCCTACGGGATCGGGGGAACCATCACGACCACGTACAACCTGGCCCGTTCGCTCGCCGACCGGCACGAGGTGGAGATCATCTCCGTGTTCCGGCACCGCGAGGACCCGAACCTCACGCCGGACCCGCGGGTCACCCTGCGCCCCCTGGTCGACCTCCGCGCCGAGCGGGACCATCCGGCCTTCTCACGCCCCGCGAAGGCCTACCCGTCCTCGGAGTACCGCTACGGGCAGTACAGCGAGCTGACCGACGAGCGGATAGGCGCGTGCCTGGCGGAGCTGGACTCCGACGCCGTGATCGGTACCCGGCCCGGCCTCAACGTCCACATCGCGCTCCAGGCCCCCGAGCGGACCCTGCGGATCGGGCAGGAGCACCTGACCCTGGACAACCATTCGCCCCGGCTGCGGAACGTCCTGCGCCGTACCTACCCCCGGCTCGACGCGCTGACCACCGTCACCGAGGCCGACGCCGACGCCTACCGGCGCCAGATGCGCCTCCCGGGGGTCCGAGTGGAAGCGCTGCCCAACAGCGTCCCCGATCCGGCCCTGCCGCCGGCCGACGGGGACGCCCGCGTCGTCGTCGCCGCGGGCCGGCTCGTCCCGGTGAAGCGGTACGACCTGCTCATCGAGGCCTTCGCCCAGGTGGCGGCCCGGCACCCCGACTGGCGGCTGCGCGTCTACGGCGGTGGCGAGGAACAGGCCCGGCTGCGGGGGCTCATCGACGGCCTCGGGCTGCACGACAACGTTTTCCTGATGGGATCGGCCACCCCCATGGAGGCCGAGTGGGTCAAGGGCTCCATAGGAGCGATGGCCTCCAACTTCGAACCGTTCGGCATGACGATCGTCGAGGCGATGCGCTGCGGCCTGCCCGTCGTCGCCACCGACTGCCCCTACGGCCCCGCCGAGATCATCCGGGACGGCGTCGACGGCACGCTGGTCCCGGTCGGCGACCGGGACGCCCTGGCCGCCGCGCTGCTCGCGCTCGTCGGCGACGACGAACGGCGCCGCCGGATGGGCCGCGCGGCGCTGGAGAACTCCCGGCGCTACGCCCCGGGCCCCGTCGTCGCCCAGGCCGAGCGCCTCCTCGACGACCTCGCCGCCGCGCGCGCCGGCGGGAAACCCGCGGCCCCGCCGTCGCGCCGCCCGGTCGGCGCGCTGATCAGCGGCGGCTACGCGGCCAAGGACACCGCCCGCGTCATGGCCGGCGCGGCCCTCAGGACCGTACGGAAGACAGGACGCTGAGGATGAGTACGACGGACCACATACCGCCCGCAGGACCGGCCCGCCCCGCCCCGCCCGTCGAGCGGCCCCGCGCCGACTGCACGGTGGACGCCTCGGGCCGGATCACCTGGAACGTCCATCTGACGGTGCCCGACGGCGCGCGCCCCCGGCTGCTGCTGCGGCTGCGCCCGAAGAAGGGGCAGCCCGAGACCGTACGGCACCTCCTCGACCTGGAACCGGCGGGCCCCGACCGGCTGCGCGCCGTCCTGGACCCGGAGCCGGTGTTCGCCGAGGGGCGCTGGGACATCTATGTCGTCCCCGCCTCCGGCGACGGCCCGGGGGCGCGGCAGCGGCTGCTCCCGGGGCTGCGGGACCTGCGCGCGCTGGTGGCCGGCCGCCCGGCCGGCCCGGCCGCCGCGCCGCTGGCCGTCCGTATCCCGTACGCCACGGCGGACCGCTACCTCGCCGTACGGACCTGGCTGCGGACAGGCCACGCCGAGGCGGGCGAGGTCCGGGTCGCGGGCCACACCCTGACCGTACGGGCGCGGCTCCACGGCGCCGGGCCCGCCGTCGGGGCGACGGTCCTGCTGCGCCGCAGGGGCGGGGACGGCGCGGCCCTCCGGATCGAGCCCACCGCGGACGGCGGCCGGGACGGTGAGGACTTCACCTTCACCGTCGACTACCGGGACCTGCTCAACGCGGGCGGGTCGGGGCACGAGGTGTGGGACCTCTACGTGGAGCGGCGCGGGGGCGGGCCCCCGGTCCGGATGGGCCGGCTGCTCGACGATGTGGCGGACCGCAAAGAGATCTTCGTCTACACGGCCGCCACGCTCGGCGGCGTGACCGTAAGGCCGTACTACACGCTCGACAACGACCTCTCCGTGGAGGTGACGGGCGCCTGAGCGGCCGTGGCTTCCGCCCCCACCCCGGCCGCTCATCGTCCGATGAGGCTTCCCCGCACGACCGGTCACGGGCCGAACGGCTGGACGCCGACCGGACGGCCTACGCGCCGGCCGCCCCCACCGGCGTCCGCCCGACCGCCTCGTCCCACGCGAACCGCCCCGGCCGGGCGTCGAAGCCTGGCCGGGGCGGTGCCGTACGCGGGGGAGGGACGCCGTCCGCCAAGGGCGCGGCGCCGTCCGCTGCTCGGAGGCGTCAGCCGAGGGTGGCGATCGCCTGGTTGAAGGTCTTCGACGGGCGCATGACCGCCGCGGCCTTCTCCGCGTCGGGCCGGTAGTAGCCGCCGATCTCGGCGGTCGCGCCCTGTACCGCGATCAGCTCGTCGACGATCGTGCCCTCCTGCTCGGTCAGCGTCTCGGCGAGCGCGCCGAACGCCTCCGCGAGCTGCGCGTCCTCCGTCTGCTTCGCCAGCTCCTGGGCCCAGTACAGCGCCAGGTAGAAGTGGCTGCCACGGTTGTCGATGCCGCCGACCTTGCGGCTGGGCGACTTGTCCTCGTTGAGGAAGGAGCCGGTCGCGCGGTCGAGGGTGTCGGCGAGGACCTGGGCGCGCGGGTTGTCCGTCGTCTGCGCGAGGTGCTCGAAGCTGACCGCGAGCGCGAGGAACTCGCCCAGGCTGTCCCAGCGCAGGTAGTTCTCCCTGACGAGCTGCTGCACGTGCTTGGGCGCGGAGCCGCCGGCGCCGGTCTCGAAGAGTCCGCCGCCGTACATCAGCGGGACGACCGAGAGCATCTTGGCGCTCGTGCCCAGCTCCAGGATCGGGAACAGGTCGGTCAGGTAGTCGCGCAGCACATTGCCGGTGACGGAGATCGTGTCCTCACCCCGCCGGATGCGCTCCAGCGAGAACGAGATCGCCTCGACCGGCGCCATGATCTTGATGTCGAGCCCGTCGGTGTCGTGCTCCGGCAGGTACGCCTTGACCTTCTCGATCAGGTTCGCGTCGTGCGCGCGACCCTCGTCCAGCCAGAACACGGCCGGGTCCCCGGTCGCGCGGGCGCGGCTGACGGCGAGCTTGACCCAGTCCTGGATCGGCAGGTCCTTGGTCTGGCACATGCGGAAGATGTCACCGGCGTTCACCGGCTGCTCCAGCACGGCCTCGCCGGCCTCGTTCACGACGCGGACGGTGCCCGCGGCGGCGATCTCGAAGGTCTTGTCGTGGCTGCCGTACTCCTCGGCCTTCTGCGCCATCAGACCGACGTTGGGCACCGAGCCCATCGTCGACGGGTCGAAGGCGCCGTTGGCGCGGCAGTCGTCGATGACGACCTGGTAGATCCCGGCGTAGCTGCTGTCAGGGAGGACGGCGATCGTGTCGGCCTCGGCACCGTCCGGGGCCCACATGTGGCCGGAGGTACGGATCATGGCCGGCATGGACGCGTCGACGATGACATCGCTCGGCACGTGCAGGTTGGTGATGCCGCGGTCGGAGTCGACCATCGCGAGCTCGGGGCCCTCGGCCAGCTCGGCGGTGAAGGACGCCGCGATCTCCGCGCCCCCGGGCAGCGACTCCAGGCCCTTGAGGATGCCGCCGAGACCGTCGTTCGGGGTCAGGCCCGCCGCGGCGAGCGTGGCGCCGTGCGCGGCGAACGTCTTCGGGAAGAAGGCCCGTACGACATGGCCGAAGATGATCGGGTCGGAGACCTTCATCATCGTGGCCTTCAGGTGCACGGAGAAGAGCACGCCCTCGGCCTTGGCGCGGGCGATCTGCGCCGCGACGAACGCGCGCAGCGCCGCGACCCGCAGCACCGACGCGTCCACGACCTCGCCCGCGAGGACCGGCACGGAGTCGCGCAGCACGGTGGTGGAGCCGTCCTCGCCGACCAGCTCGATACGGAGCGAACCGGCCTCGGCGACGACCGCGGACTTCTCCGTGGAGCGGAAGTCGTCGGCGCCCATGGTCGCCACGTTCGTCTTCGAGTCGGCCGACCAGGCGCCCATGCGGTGCGGGTGCGCCTTGGCGTAGTTCTTCACGGAGGCGGGGGCGCGGCGGTCGGAGTTGCCCTCGCGCAGCACCGGGTTGACGGCGCTGCCCTTCACCTTGTCGTAGCGCGCGCGGATGTCCCTCTGCTCGTCGGACTCGCCGGGCTTGGGGTCGTCCGGGTAGTCCGGCAGCGCGTAGCCCTGCCCCTGAAGCTCCGCGATCGCGGCCTTGAGCTGCGGGATCGACGCCGAGATGTTCGGCAGCTTGATGATGTTGGCCTCAGGAGTCCTGGCCAGCTCGCCCAGCTCGGCGAGTGCGTCATCGATCCGCTGGCCGTCCTGGAGCCACTCGGGGAACCCCGCGATGATCCGTCCCGCCAGCGAGATGTCGCGGGTTTCCACCGAGACCCCGGCCGTCGAGGCGTACGCCTCGACCACGGGCAGGAACGAATACGTCGCCAGGGCCGGGGCCTCGTCGGTGTGCGTATAGATGATGGTCGAGTCAGTCACCGGTGCTCCGCTCCACGTCTGCAACATACGTCTGCAACATTGCTCGACATCAAGATATCTCCTGACCCCCCCTCCGGGGCACAGGGCCCCGGCTTCCGCGTACCGGGGCCCGCCCCGCCCGTCGGATCACGCGGGCCCGCCTTCGGATCACGCGGGCCCGCCTTCGGATCACGCGGGCCCGCCTTCGGATCACGCGGGCCCGCCTTCGGATCACGGGGAAGAGGTCGGCCGCCGCGTGCACGTCGGTGAGGTCGTCGCTCGAGCGGAGGTGGTCGCGCCGGGCGTCCAGGACGGAGTCCGTCTCGGCGGCGCGCGGGGCGCCGACGGGCCCCCGACCGGTTCGCGCCGCTCCCCCGCCCCTCTGCCAGAATCGCCGCATGGCTGAGCACGGCACGGACCACGGCTACCTGTTGGACAACCGCCAGGTGGAGGCGGGTACCCGGTTCGACGCCCTGGGCGAGTTGTTCGACCCGGTGACGTTCCAGCACGTGGACCGGCTCGGGATCGCGGCCGGCATGCGGTGCTGGGAGGTCGGCGCCGGTGGCCCGTCCGTACCCCGCGGACTGGCCGAGCGCGTCGGCCCCGAGGGAACGGTGATCGCCACCGATATCGACGTGTCCTGGACCCGGGAGATCGCCGGTGGCGTGATCGAGGTGGTACGCCATGACGTGGCGGCCGACCCGCCGCCGCCCGGCGGCTTCGACCTCGTCCACGCCCGGCTGGTCCTGGTGCACGTCACCGACCGGGCCGAGGCGCTGCGCCGGATGGTCCAGGCGCTGCGGCCCGGCGGCCTGCTGCTCCTGGAGGACGCCGATCCGGGGCTGCAGCCGCTGCTGTGCCCGGACGAGTCGGGTCCTGAACAGCGGCTCGCCAACCGGTTGCGATCCGGCTTCCGCACCCTGATGGCGGCACGCGGCGCGGACCTCACGTACGGGCGGACCTTGCCCAGGCTGCTGCGGGAGGCCGGTCTGGACGAGGTCCGGGCCGACGCGTACTTCCCGATCACCTCGCCGGCGTGTGCCGTCCTGGAGGCCGCGACCGTGCGGCAGATCCGCGGCCGTCTGGTGGCGGAAGGGCTGGCCACCGACGAGGAGATCGACCGCCACCTCGCGAACGTCACGGCCGGGCGCCTCGACCTGGCCACCGCCCCGATGATCTCCGCGTGGGGCCGCCGCCCGTAACCCTCTGCTGTCCCCCGTACTCCCCGGCCCGAACGGCGCGGCCAGGGCGATCGCTCAGACGCGCGGTGCCGTGGCCCGGATACCGGCGAGCACCACGCCGACGATGCGCTCCGCGTCCGCGCGGGTGAACGGGCGCATGCCGCGGTTGACGATGAGGTGCACCGGGCCGGAGATCATCTCGCCGAGGAAGGAGCTGTCCACCGGGGGGAGTTCGCCCCGGTCGACGGCGGTGTCCAGCCGTCGCCGCAGGGCGGCCACGCGTTGGTCGAGGATCTTGGTCAGAGCCTGGACGGTGGGGGTCTGGCGGGCGGGCTGGATGGCCTGTTCGAGCATCCGGCCGAACGGTGTTTCCAGGCCACCGGCAAGGGCCTCCAGGAAGTCCACCAGGTCCCGGTGGAGGTCGCCGGTGTCGGCGACCGAGGCCAGCTCCTCGGCGTACCGCAGCAGCGCTTCGACCACCAGCTCCTCACGGTCGGGCCAGTTGCGGTAGACGCTGGTCTTGTGCACGCCGGCGGTTTCGGCGACCTCCTCGTAACGGAAGCCCGCGATGCCGTCGCGCGCCACGAGCTCGACGGTCGCGGCGAGGATCTGCGCTCTCACCCGCGCGTTGCGGCCACCCGGGCGCCGTGCGGGCGGCCGGTCAGCGGTTCCTGCGGCCATGGCCGCGCTCACCTCCAGGTCTCGGCTCGGGTGCCGATTGTGGCCAGGTGCGGCATTGCGGTGCAAGCCGGTGGTGAGTAGAGTCCTTAAAAGCGACAGATTGTTTCTTTAAGCGTTCGGTCGCCATGCCCCGGCCTGCCCGCAGGACGTACCGCTCCGCGGGGTACGCCTGCCCGGCCGGCGGGCGGCGGCCGATCCGATCACCTCATCCACCTCAGCGAAACCTGGAGCGCACTCGTGAACATCCTTGTCTCCGGAGCCGGTATCGCCGGGCTCGCCTGCGCACATCAGCTCGGCACCCGCGGCCATGACGTCACCGTCGTCGAGTACGCCCGCCGCCTCCGGTTTACCGGCACACCCATCGACATCCGCGGCGACGCGATCGAGGCCGTGGACAGAATGGGAGTACTCGCGAAGATTCAGGAGCGACGGATCCGGATGTCCGAACTCACCCGGTTCGTGGACGGCGAGGGCGAGCCGGTGGCCCGGATCCCGATGGCCGAGGTCAGCGACTCCGACGACGACATCGAGATCCTGCGCGAAGACCTCGTACGTATCCTCGCCGACGCGCTCCCGGACACTGCGGCGATCCGTTTCGGCGACTCGATCGAGACACTGACCGACGGCGACGGCGGTGTCGATGTGCGTTTCGCGTCGGGCCGCACCGGGCGGTACGACCTGGTGCTCGGCGCCGACGGCCAGCACTCCGCCGTACGCCGGCTGGTGTTCGGGCCCGAGGGTGACCACCTCCGGCACCTCGGTGTCTACTTCGCCCTCGCCGACCTCCCCGGAGAGGCGCGGTCCGGGGGCACCAACTCGATATACAACGTCCCCCGCCGGATGGCGGGCATTTTCCGCTACAAGGGCAAGGCCGTCGCGGTCTTCCAGTTCCGCTCGGAACGGATCGACCACGACCACCACGACCTGGACGCCCAGAAGAAGATCCTCGTCGACGCCTTCGCGGGCCACCGGTCCTGGCGGATCCCGGAGCTGCTCGACGCGGCCCGCGCCGATCCCCGTTTCTTCCTCACCTCCGCGAGCCAGATCCACCTGCCCACCTGGCACCGCGGCCGCGTCGTCCTCGTCGGGGACGCCGGGTACAGCCCGGCCTTCCTGTCCGGCCGTGGCACCTCACTCGCGCTCACCGGCGCCCGCTTCCTCGCCGAGGAACTCGAAGGGTGCGGCGGCGACCACACCACCGCGTTCGCACGGTACGAGGCCCGGCAGCGCCCCTATGTCACCTTCGCCCAGGGCCGGGTCCACAGCGGCCGAGACCGCATGCTCCCCCCCACCTGGGCCGCCATCGCCGCCCGCAACGAGGCGCTGCGCGCATCCGCCGGCGCGCCCTGAACCGGACCCCTGTCCCACCCCCACAACCCGCGGGAGAACGCACCGTGACCGACACAACCGTGAAAGAGACAACGGTGACAGCGACAACCGTGACCGACACACGGGAAAAACCGGCCCCCGGCCCCCAGGAGCACCACTGGAGCAAACGGCTCGTCCTCTGGACGGTCGTGCTCACCCTCGCCAACGTCCTCGCCGACGTGGTCATCGGCTCGCCGATGATGGTCCTGCCCCAGTTGCTGGACCATTTCGACACCGACCAGGCCGCGTGGCTCAACGCGAGCGCGTTACTGGCCGGGGCCATCTGGTCCCCGCTGATCGCGAAGAGTTCCGACCTCTTCGGCAAGCGCCGGATACTCGTCGGCACACTGCTCCTCGCCGGCGCGGGAGCGCTGGTCTGCCTCGTCGCCCCCAACGTCTGGACGTTCCTGGCGGGGCGCTTCCTCCAGGGCGCCGCCTTCGCCGCCGTCTTCCTCACGGTGGCCCTCGCACGCCAGATCTGCGCACCACGGGTCGCGATGGCCCTGGTCGGGCTCGTGACGTCCGGCTCGTCGCTCGTCGGAATCGTCGAGCCGTTCCTGATGAAGCCGGTCATCGATGAGTTCGGCTACCGGAGCGTGTTCGTCGTGGCGGCGCTGCTCGCCGCGGTGGCCGCGATCTGCGTACGTACCCTCATCCCCGAGTCGCCGGTCCGCGGCACCGGCCGGATCGACGTGGGCGGGGCGCTCCTGCTCGGCGGCGGCCTCGGCGCGGTGCTCGCCTACGTCAGCCTCGGGCGGGACCTCGGATGGCTGTCCGGGGGCATGATCGCGCTGCTGGCCGCAGGCGCCGCCGCGTTGGCCGGTTGGGCGTTCCGCGCACTGCGGGTCGACGAACCCATCATCGACATCCGGGCGCTCAGCCGCCCGGTCCTGCTGACGCTGCTGGCCCTCGTACTGGCGGCAGGCTCCTTCCGGAGCATGCTGCAACTGACGGGCATCGTCGCCCAGGTGCCCCCCGGCCTGGGGCTCGGTTACGGGCTGGGCGACGGAGAGGCGGTCGCGGTGCTGCTCGCCGCGCCCAATCTCGGCATCGTCATCGGAGGCACGTGCGCCGGATGGCTCGCGGGGCGGTTCGGTCCCGCACCGCCCCTCCTCGGCGGCATCACCGTCGGGGCAGTGGCGACCTTCGCGATGCTGGCGGGTGTGTCGGTGCTCCCGCTGGCGATCGCCTGCGGCGCCCTGGTCGGCGTGGCCGCCGGCGCGATCGGCGCCTCCGGCTACAACCTGGCGACCGCCATGGAAGCGCCCGAGCGGCAGGGCACGATCGCCGGTCTGGTGTCGGTCGTGCTCGCACTCGGCTCGGTCGTCTTCAACTTCGCCGGGGGAGAGGTGCTCAAAGCGACCCTCGTTCCCGGGACCTTTGCCGACGGTGCCCCGGTGAGCACCGCGACCGGCGTGTACCTCTACGTCGCGATGGCGGGTGTGCTCTTCGTCCTCGCCGCGGTGCCCGTGATCCTGCTGGTACGCAACCGGCCCGCCCTCCCGGGCTCTGGCTGAGCGCTTCGGCCGGCGTCCGGAAGTCCACCGGTGTCCCGGTGGACTTGATGCCGTGTTCACCAGGTGGAGGACCGCGTCGATCACGACGCGGTGGCGTGAAGAGCCCTGGGGGAAGCTGTTGTTCCGCCAGGAACCGCGGGCTGCTGCTGGACAGATCGGTCGAAGACGGTGAACGAGCACACGAAGCTCCTGGCGGACGGGGTGGTCCTGGTCGAGAAACCCGTCTGCCAGGAGATTCGCCGTTTCACAGGAGCGTCCAGCTCACGGTCGGCACCGTGAGATCAGAGAACGCTCAAGCTCCGGTTCAGACAGTCGGCGAAATGCCGAGCTGCACACCGTTGAGTCTCCCTGCCGAGTCCACCCAGCCACCATGGGTGATGGTCCGTCCGAAACACACCGACCAGGAATTCGCCCCGACCCCGGATGGGGAGCATTCCCATTCGCCCACGTAACCGGTGGAGTCCCCCAGGTCCGCGGTTGCTGTCGCACGGTAGGAGCTGGATTTATTGTTGCGCACGATCACCGCCGCCTGTACGCCGGTCCCGTTCCCCTGTGACGCCCTGACCGCGCAGACCTGCGCGAGCACATCGCTCTGGATGTGTACGGTGGTGGCGCAACGCCACAGGCTGGAGCTGGACGTAATCGGATTTGTGTTGCCGTAGGGACGCCAGCTGCCGCTCTCCGCAGCCGCGGCGGAGCCGGCGGTTGCCAGATTCAGCCCGAGGACAGCGGTGACGGCGGCTGTGAACCCTGCGACCATCCGTGTAACTCGCATGTTGATCCCTTCTGGACCAGACTTGAGAAGCCGTTTTCTCAGAGCCGGAGTGTGCCTGTGATCAGCGCCACGGCTGTTGACGACGCGCGCCATCAGCACTCCCAGGCTCGGAATTGGAAATGCGCGCCGGGTGGGGGAGTCGGTCGGACCTTCTCAGCGGCCGACGAGCGCCCCCGACGCCCTTGCTGTCCGCGATCGTTCCCTTCCCGCCACGACCGCTTCGGCTGCGGGACTGCAACGAATGGACCAACAGTCCCCCCCCAGGGAGGCCGAGTTCGGCCGGTGCGCTCACTTCGCCCGCATGTTCTCTCCCCGTTGGGCCTCGGGCGCGTGCCGAGGGCATGTGGTGGTGACGGCATCGATATTGCCGTGGTGTCGACGGGACGTCGTTGTCCGAGAGACCACGCTTCTTGACGATGCGTCTACACCGTCCCAAGTGGCCGCACCGACTTTGACGGCCTCGTATCCGAGGGCGAACTGCCGTGGGCCTGGTGACGATGGTCGCGGGGCGAGAAGCCGTATGCGCAGTCGCGCGGCCGCCGCCGACGCCGCGATGCCCGGAGCCCGCGAGACCGGCCGCAGGTCCGGGCCGCACGGCCAGGCCTTGTTGAAGTGCTGGTCCGCTGGGGATGAGAGTGGAGGAGCGGTGGCAAGCCGGTCAGGTACTCGATGAGAGATGGTGGGGGACATGCTGGTCGAAACGGCGTTCCGGAGTGAGGACGTGCCCGCGGCGAACCGGTTCGAGTGCTGGCGGGAGCTCATGAGCCGGGCGCACGCCCCGATGGAGCTGTCCAGCGACCATGCGGCCGACTTCCGGGTGCACCAGCGCTTGATCGAACTCGGTGCGGTGTCGGTATGGCCGGGCGAATTCCAGCCGCTGGTCATCCGGAGGACGCCGAAGCTGATCAGGCAGTCCGACCCCGAGGTCTACCAGCTCACCCTCGTCCTGAAAGGCAGCGGGAGACTCGTCCTGGGCAGACAGGAAGCGACCTGCGACGCGTACGACTTCCACTCGAACGACTCCTCACGGCCGTCCGAGACATGGACCGGCCAGGAGCACACCAAAATCGTGGGAGTCCAGTTCCCCAAGGCGCAGCTGCCCCTGCCGAGGGGCCGGGCCGACCAGACGATCGGACGGAGGATGTCGGCGAAGGAAGGCGTCGGCGCACTGCTGGCCCAGTTCCTCACCCAGCTGACCAGCAACACCGACCAGTACACCCCCGACGACGCACCCCGTCTGGGGACGGTCCTGACCGACCTGGTCGCCGCGCTGTTCGCCCACACCCTCGACACCGACACGTCCCTGACGCCGGAGACCCGCCGGCGAAACCTGACCCTGCTCATTCAGGCGTTCATCCAGCAGCACCTGCACGACCCCGACCTGACCCCACGCTCGATAGCCGCCGCACACCACATCTCCCTCAGCTACCTGCACCGCCTCTTCCAGGACGAAGACGCCACCGTCGCCTCCTGGATCCGGCGGCAGCGCCTGGAACGCGCCCGCCACAACCTCACCGACCCCGCGCTCCGAACCGCCCCCATCCACTCCATCGCCGCCCGCTGGGGATTCACCCACCCCGCCGACTTCAGCCGCGCCTTCCGCACCGCCTACGGACTCCCGCCCAGCGACTACCGCCACCAAGCCACCCACTCCACGGCATAGACACAACACCGAAGGGCCGCCTCGGCCGCGCAGTCACAGGCTCCCCTCCGCCGGAGAACATCTCGTTGCATAAAACTGCATCGCTACGTATAGTCATGCCATTACTGAGGAGGGCTTTTCGATGGCTGTACGTGCAGCGGTGGCAGGAGCGAGCGGATACGCGGGCGGGGAACTGCTCCGTCTGCTCCTCGCCCATCCCGGGATCGAGATCGGATCCCTCACCGGAAACTCCAACGCGGGACAGCGGCTCGGCGGGCTCCAGCCGCATCTGCTTCCCCTGGCCGATCGCGTCCTCGCTCCCACCACCACCGACGTTCTCGCAGGTCACGAGGTGGTCTTCCTCGCGTTGCCGCACGGGCAGTCCGCGGCCGTCGCCGAACAGCTCGGCGACGAGGTCCTCGTCATCGACATGGGCGCCGACTTCCGGCTGAAGGACGCCGCCGACTGGGAGCGGTTCTACGGCTCCGCGCACGCCGGGACCTGGCCGTACGGCCTCCCGGAGCTGCCCGGCGCCCGGGCCGCGCTGGAGGGGACCAAGCGGGTCGCGGTGCCCGGCTGCTACCCCACCGCCGTCTCGCTCGCGCTGTTCCCCGCGTACGCCGCCGGACTCGTGGAGCCCGAGGCCGTGATCACCGCGGCCTCCGGCACCTCGGGCGCCGGCAAGTCCGCCAAGCCGCACCTGCTCGGCTCCGAGGTCATGGGCTCCATGACCCCGTACGGCGTCGGAGGCGGCCACCGGCACACCCCCGAGATGATCCAGAACCTCAGCGCCGCCGCGGGCGAGCGGGTCACCGTCTCCTTCACCCCCACCCTCGCCCCGATGCCGCGCGGCATCCTCGCCACCTGCTCCGCCAGGGCGACCTCCGGCACCACCGCCCAGGACGTGCGCGACGCGTACGAGAAGGCGTACGCCGACGAGCCCTTCGTGCACCTCCTCCCCGAGGGCCGGTGGCCCGCCACCGCCTCCGTGTACGGCTCCAACGCCACCCAGCTCCAGGTCGCGTACGACGAGGCGGCCTGCCGTGTCATCGCCGTCAGCGCCATCGACAACCTGACCAAGGGCACCGCGGGCGGCGCGGTGCAGAGCATGAACATCGCCCTCGGACTCCCCGAGTCCACCGGACTGACCACGATCGGAGTGGCACCGTGAGCGTCACCGCAGCGAAGGGATTCACGGCGGCGGGCATCGCCGCCGGGATCAAGGAGAACGGCGGACCCGACCTGGCCCTCGTGGTCAACGAGGGGCCGCGCCGCGCCGCCGCGGGCGTCTTCACCTCCAACCGTGTCAAGGCCGCCCCCGTCCTCTGGTCCGAGCAGGTCCTCAAGGGCGGCACCGTCTCCGCCGTCGTCCTCAACTCCGGCGGGGCCAACGCCTGTACGGGCCCGAAGGGCTTCCAGGACACCCACGCCACCGCCGAGCACGCCGCCGAGGTCCTGGCGGGCCACAGCGCCGGGGAGATCGCCGTCGCCTCCACCGGCCTCATCGGCGTCCTGCTGCCCATGGACAAACTGCTGCCCGGCATCGGCACGGCCGCCGCCGCCCTCTCCGCGCACGGCGGCGAGAAGGCCGCCATCGCCATCAAGACCACCGACACCGTCCACAAGACCGCGGTCGCCGGCGGCGAGGGCTGGACCGTCGGCGGCATGGCCAAGGGCGCGGGCATGCTCGCGCCCGGCCTCGCCACCATGCTCGTCGTCCTCACCACCGACGCCGACATCGAGACGGCCGCGCTGGACACCGCGCTGCGCGCCGCCACCCGTACCACCTTCGACCGCGTCGACTCCGACGGCTGCATGTCCACCAACGACACCGTTCTCCTGCTCGCCTCCGGCGCGTCCGGGGTCGCCCCCGCGTACGACGTGTTCGCGGAGGCCGTCCGTACGGTCTGCGCCGACCTGGCCCGGCAGCTCATCGGGGACGCGGAGGGCGCCTCCAAGGACATCCGCATCGAGGTGATCAACGCCGCGACCGAGGACGACGCCGTCGAGGTGGGCCGCTCCATCGCCCGTAACAACCTCCTCAAGTGCGCCATCCACGGCGAGGACCCCAACTGGGGCCGGGTGCTCTCCGCGATCGGCACCACCGGCGCCGCGTTCGAGCCCGACCGGCTCAATGTCGCCATCAACGACGTGTGGGTCTGCAAGAACGGCTCCGTCGGCGAGGACCGCGACCTGGTCGACATGCGCTACCGAGAGGTCCGCATCACCGCCGACCTGTCCGCCGGTACGGACACGGCCGTCATCTGGGCCAACGACCTCACCGCCGAGTACGTCCACGAGAACAGCGCGTACAGCTCATGAACGCCCGCAAGCACACCGCGCTGCCCAAGGCGCGGATCCTCATCGAGGCGCTGCCCTGGCTCACCCGGCACCACGGGAAGACCGTCGTCATCAAGTTCGGCGGCAACGCCATGATCGACGAGGACCTGAAGGCCGCCTTCGCCCAGGACGTCGTCTTCCTGCGGCAGTCCGGACTCAAGCCGGTCGTCGTGCACGGCGGTGGCCCCCAGATCAGCGCCGAACTGGCCCGGCACGGCCTGGCCAGCGAGTTCAAGGCCGGCCTGCGCGTCACCACGCCCGAGGCGATGGACGTCGTACGGATGGTCCTCGCCGGACAGGTGCAGCGCGAGCTGGTCGGCCTGCTCAACCAGCACGGTCCCCTCGCCGTCGGCATGACCGGCGAGGACGCGCACACCATCTCCGCCGTCAAGCACCGGCCGCTGATCGACGGCGAGCCGGTCGACATCGGCCGGGTCGGTGAGATCACCGCGATCGACACCGGCGCCATCGAGGCACTGCTCGGCGACGGCCGGATCCCGGTCATCTCCTCCGTGGCCCGCGGCGCCGACGACGGCGAGGTCTACAACGTCAACGCCGACACCGCCGCCGCCGCGCTCGCCGCCGCGCTCGGCGCCGAGACGCTGATGGTCCTCACCGACGTGGAGGGCCTGTACGAGGACTGGCCGAACAGCGACGACGTGATCAGCAGGCTCACCGCCACCCAGTTGGAGACGCTGCTGCCCGAGCTGTCCAGCGGCATGGTGCCCAAGATGGAAGGGTGCCTGTTCGCCGTACGCAACGGCGTCACCACGGCACGCGTGCTCGACGGCAGGGTCCCGCACTCGATCCTGCTGGAGATCTTCACCGACGAGGGCATCGGCACCATGGTCGTGCCCGACGCGCGGGAGACCGGACCGACACCCACCCAGGGAAAGGGAGCGAAGTGACCGGCAACCAGGAGCTGATCCACCGCTGGCAGGGCGTCATGGCCGACAACTACGGAACGCCGGGGCTGTCCCTCGTACACGGTGAGGGCGCCCGTGTCCGGGACGCCGACGGCACCGAGTACACCGACTTCGTCGGCGGCATCGCGGTGAACGCGCTCGGCCACGGACACCCCGCGATCGTGGAGGCCGTCTCCCGCCAGATCGCCGCGCTCGGCCATGTCTCCAACCTCTACGTCGCCGAGCCGCCCGTCGCCCTCGCCGAGCGGCTGCTCCAGCTCTTCGACCGCCCGGGACGGGTGTTCTTCTGCAACTCCGGCGCCGAGGCCAACGAGGCCGCCTTCAAGATCGGCCGGCTGACGGGCCGCACCCGCATGGTCGCCACCGACGGCGGCTTCCACGGCCGGACCATGGGCGCCCTGGCGCTCACCGGCCAGCCCGCGAAGCAGACCCCCTTCCTGCCGCTGCCCGGCGAGGTCACGCACGTACCGTACGGAGACGCCGACGCGCTGCGCGCCGCCGTCACCGAGGAGACGGCGCTCGTGATCATCGAGCCGATCCAGGGCGAGAACGGCGTGGTCGTCCCGCCCAGGGGCTATCTGGAGGCCGCCCGGGAGATCACCCGCGCCACCGGCACCCTGCTCGTCCTGGACGAGGTCCAGACGGGCGTCGGCCGGACCGGCGCCTGGTTCGAGCACCAGGCGCACCAGGGCGTCGAACCCGACGTCGTCACCCTCGCCAAGGGCCTCGGCGGCGGCCTGCCGCTCGGCGCCACCATCGCCTTCGGGGACGCCGCCGACCTGCTCAAGCCCGGCCAGCACGGTACGACGTTCGGCGGCAACCCGGTCGCCTGCGCCGCCGGGCTCGCCGTACTCGACACACTCGCCGCCGAAGGACGCCTCGACGAGGTGAAGCGGCTCGGCGAGAAGCTGCGCGACGGTGCCGAGGGTCTGGGCCACCCGCTCGTCTCCCACGTCCGCGGCTCGGGACTGCTGCTGGGTATCGTGCTCACCGGGCCGCTCGCGCCGATGGTGCAACAGGCGGCCCAGGGTGCCGGTTTCCTGGTGAACGCCCCCGCCCCCGACGTCGTACGGCTGATGCCTCCCCTGATCATCGGCGACAGCGAGGTGGACGCGTTCCTGGAAGCCCTGCCCGGCATCCTCGACGACGCGCACGGGGACGGACGATCCTGAGAAATGAGACGAAGACGATGACCGACGCCCAGGGAGCAGAGCACGGCGGGCCGTCCGTGCCGCAGACCAGAACAGCCCGCCACCGCCGGATCGTCGACATCCTCAACCGGCAGCCGGTGCGCTCCCAGAGCCAACTGGCGAAACTGCTCGCGGACGACGGGCTGAGCGTCACCCAGGCGACGCTCTCCCGCGACCTGGACGAACTGGGCGCGGTCAAGATCCGTAACACCAACGGCGAACTGATCTACGCGGTCCCCAGCGAGGGCGGCTTCCGCACCCCGCACGCCCCGCTGGGGGGGTCGGCCAAGGAGGAACGGATGCGCCGCCTCGCCGGCGAACTCCTCATCTCCGCCGAGGCGTCCGCCAACCTCGTGGTCCTGCGCACCCCGCCCGGCGCGGCCCAGTTCCTCGCCTCCGCCATCGACCAGGCCGAACTGAGCGACATCCTGGGCACGATCGCGGGCGACGACACCCTGATGCTGATCAGCCGCGACCCGGCGGGCGGCCAGGCGCTCGCGGACCACCTGCTGAAACTGGCCCAGAACGACCGCTGAGCGCCCGGGGCCTCACGTTCCGGCCGCCGTGCGGGCCGCCCGAGTCGCCCCGGGCCGCCCGCACGGCGCTGTGTCGCCGCCGCTCAGACCCCCACCGTCGCGACATGCCGGTGGAAGCCGCTCGTCGCCCACGTGTCGCCGTACGGGGTGACCGCGAAGCCCTCGGTGCCCGGCAGGGACTCCAGCCACTTCCGCGCCCGGTCGCCCATCGCGTACGCCGCCGTCGCCCGGGTGTCCGCGGCCGTCACGCCCTCCTGGCAGACCACGGTGACCGAGGCCAGGCCGCCGGCCGGGGCCTCGCCCGTGTGCGGGTCCAGGACGTGGCAGCCGCGCTCCGCCGGGCCCGAGGTGGCCACGCCCAGGCCCTGGTGGGCCTCCACCACCGTGGCCAGTTCGCCGGGGCGCAGCGGGTCGGCGATGCCCACCCGCCAGGGGCCGCCCACCAGTTGGATGTCGCCGCCGCCGTTGAGGCAGACCGAGGCCGCACCGGACGAGGCGATCATCCGGGCCGCGCGCTCCACCGCCCAGCCCTTCACCAGCCCCGTCGGGTCGACGCCGCCCGCGTAGCCGGTCGTGAACCAGCCGTCGCTCTCGCGCTCGGCCTCCGCGCACAGGTCGAGCACCTCGACGACCTCCGTCAGACAGCCGGCGAGCGTCAGCTCACCCCGGTTCAGCCGCGAGATCTGGCTGTCGGGGCGGTACGTCGAGAAGATCTCGTCCGCGCGGTGCAGCGAGGCCACCGCCGCCTGGAGCCCCGCCCCTACCCTCGGCCGGTCCCGTACGCCCCGGATGTCGAACGAGAAGACCGTGCCCATCGACTCCTCGACATGGCGCAGCCGCGCCCCCTCGGGCGCCATCAGAGGCCCGCCTTGTCGAGCGCGCTCTGGAGTGATTCCTGGTAGCCCTTGCTGGTGTAGCTGGCGCCGGACACGGCGTCGATCTGCGCGCTCTGTGCCGTGACCGCCGCCTGGTTCAGCTTCGGCACGGCACCGGAGGTGATGGACTTGGAGCGGCCGTCCGCCGACGGGGCCTGGACCGCCTCGGACGCGGTGAGCTTTCCGTCGGCGACGGTGATCCGCACCTGGACCGCGCCGTACTGGGTGTCGACCGGGCTGCCGAGGACGGTCTGCGGGGCGGCGGGCGCCGTGCCCGACCCCGCTCCGGTCTCCGTGCCCGTACCCGCTCCGGTGCCCGCTTCCGCTCCGGTGTCCGCGCCCGCGTCCGGTCCGCTCGCCTCGGCCGAGCCGCTGCCCCCGTCCCCGCCGGTGGCGCCCGTACCGCCGGTGGTGCCCGTGGCGCCCGTACCCGCCTTGTCGAGCGCGCTCTGGAGTGATTCCTGGTAGCCCTTGCTGGTGTAGCTGGCGCCCGTCACGGCGTCGATCTGCGCGCTCTGTGCCGTGACCGCCGCCTGGTTCAGCTTCGGCACGGCGTCGGCCGTGATCGACTTGCTGCGCGCGTCGGCCCCCGGCGCCTGTACCGCCTCGGCCTGCGCGATCTTCCCGCCGGCCATGGTGAGCCGCACCTGTACCGGGCCGTACTGGGTGTTCACGGCGTCCCCGAGCAGGGCCTGCCCGCCCGTGGCGCCCGCCGCCCCCGCCGAAGCGCCGGCGGCCGTTCCCGGCGGCGCCGTCGCCCCGACCACCGAGGACCCGCCGGGCTGCTTCAGCGCGAGCAGCAGCACGATGCCCGACGCGGTCGCGGCGACACCGATCATGATCCGCCGGAGCGGATGCTTCCTCTTCACCGGCTGCCTCACATTTCGAAGGACTCGTGATGGATGCGCCGGGCGGGCACGCCCGCCTCGCGCAGTGCTTCGTACGATTGACGGGCGAGCCCGGTGGGCCCGCACATGTACACGTCGTGGTCGTCGATGTCCGGCAGCAGCTCACGCAGCCGCTGCGGAGTGATCTCGGGCCGGACCCCGTCGGGGCCGTTGACCGCGTACAGCAGCCGCGCCCCGCGCGCCGAGGCGATCTGGCGCAGCTCGCTCCACAGCGCCAGGTCCTCGGTCTTGCTGGCCCGGTAGAGCAGGGTCAGATCGCCGGGCTCACCGGGCAGCGTCTCGAACAGGGCCCGCATCGGGGTGATACCGGCGCCGCCCGCGATCATCAGCACCTTCTCCTGGCTGCGCCGGCCCGCGGTCAGCGCGCCGTAAGGACCCTCCGCCCAGATCCGGGTGCCGGGCTCCAGCCGGGCCAGGGCCTCGCTGTGTTCGCCGTTGGCCTTGACGGTGATCCGCAGCAGATCCGGCCGCGGCGGCGCCGACAGGGAGTACGGGTTGGAGCTCCAGCGCAGCCCGTCCGTGAGGAACCGCCAGCGGAAGAACTGGCCGGGCTGCGCGCCGATCCGGTGCAGCCGCCGCCCGGTGATCAGTACGGAGACCACGCCCGGCGCCTCGTACACCGTCGAGTCGACCCGCATCCGGTGGCGCAGGTTGAGCCGGACCGGCGTCAGGACGCGGTACCAGAACAGCAGGGCCCCGGCGGTGGCGTACAGCACGTACCAGACGGTCCGCGCGGTCGCGTTGCCGACGAACTCGGCGCCCGTGGCGAGCTGGTGCCAGAACGACAGGTACACCGCGGCATAGGTGAGGAGATGCAGGTAGTACCAGGTCTCGTAGCGCACCTTGCGGCGTACCGTCCCGGCCGAGACGAAGCCGACCAGGATGAGGAGCACGGTCCCGACGGTCGCCTCGATCATCCGCGGGAACTCGGTGATCACGCTGATCGTCTGGGCCACGATCGGGCTGTTCGCCTGGACCGCGTACCCCCAGACCGTGAGCACGACATGGACGATCACCAGGCTCACCGCGTACCGGCCGGCCACCGCGTGCCAGCGCGCCACCCGGTCGGAGCCCACCCGCCGCTCCAGCGCCGGCACCCGCGCCATCAGCAGCACCACGATCGCGATCAGATAGCCGCTCAGCAGCCCGGTGAGCCGTCCGCCGCCGATCAGCCACTCGGCCATGGCCATGTGGACGACCGCGGTGTTCTGCCACCACAACGCCATGACGGCGGCCGCGCCCGCCCAGCACATCACCAGCAGGGGCAGCGCGCCCGACCGCTGGGGGCTGATCGCGCGCATGGTCTGCCGTCTGGCGGCCCGACCGTTGTGCATCATCGCCACGGAACTGCACCTCAACTCTCCTCCGTGTCCGCCGATACGGATTTGAATGACGGCGGGTTCAAAGAAGAGGGGCCGCGCGGCGACGAGTTCAATCTTTGGTGGTTCCTCCGAACCGGGTGACGGACGTCAGCGCGGTCGGCCCATCGGATGTGCCGATCGCGAGGTGCGGGGCGCGCTCCGGGTCGGCCCAGGCCAGCACGGTCCGCATCGCGTCGGCCGGTACGGAGACGCAACCGGCCGTGGCGCCCGCGCCGTTGACGTGCAGGAAGATCCCGGCGCCCCGGCCGCGCACCGGACGGTCGTAGTTGAAGCCGGTGACCATGGCGAGGGAGTACTGCTCCGGATAGTCCGTCAGCCGCTCCGACTCGGCGGCCCGGCAGTCCGCCGGCAGGCCCTCCACCCAGCGGTTGTAGTCGCGGGAGGCGTTGTCCTGGCACCACCAGGACGCCTCGGTCACGGGGCGGTAGGAGTACGCGGTCCCGGCGGGCGCCGGGGCGGTCCCGAACGCGTACGGCAGGTCGTACACCCCGATCGGGGTGGTGGAGGTGCCCTGCCGGCGGGTGGTGCCCTCGGTGAGCCCGCCCGCCCCGAAGCGTGCCGGGGCGGAGCCGGCGGCCACCCACCGGTCACCCTGCCGGTCCCACCAGGTGAGCCGGCCGGTGGTCGAGCCGGTGTCGGGCGCCTCGGCGGTGAGGAGCTGGCTGCCGCCGCCGGTGTCGGCCATCCGCTCGGGCAGCGGCACGTCGGAGGACCGGGCGGGGCCGGCCGCCGGGTGGGCGGAGGAGGCGCCGGTGGCGGTGGCGAGGGTGAGCAGCGTGGCGGCGGCGAGGACGACGGCGGCGCGAGCGGTACGAGAAGCGCGAGCCGTACGAGAAGCACGAGAAGCGCGAGCGATGCTACGAGCGGTACGCATGGCCGGACCGTACGTGGCGCCCGCGCCCCTCGTCCTCCCGGAAGCCCCCGCGCTACGCCGAACGCAGCCCGGATTCAGCCGGCCGGTCGGCGAGGTCCGTCCGCGGGGGCAGGGGCATCGGCAGCGCGGGGAGTCCGTCCAGGCTCACCGGGACGTACTCCTTCTTCGCGCAGTACGCGGCGAACTCCTCGTCGGACTTCCGCCCGAAGTGCTCGGCGTGCTGCGTGCGCTCCTCGCGGTACTCCATGAAGGGGACGGCGAATCCGCACGCGTCGGAGATCCGCCGGGCGTGGATGACGATGATCGCGCGGGCGGCAGGTCCGTCGGCGTCCGCGAAGTACGGGATGTACGTGGCCCAGCGCGGGTCGTCCCGGAAGACCGGCTCGCCCCGGCCGTGCACCCGCAGCACCTTGGGCGGCCCGGTGAAGGCGCACCACATCAGGGTGATGCGGCCGTTCTCCCGGAGGTGCGCGACGGTTTCGGCGCCGCTGCCGCCGAAGTCGAGATAGGCGAGGGTCAGCTCGTCGATCACGACGAGGGTCCCGGCGCGGCCTTTGGGCGAGAGGTTGACGTGGCCGTCGTCCGCCAGCGGTGCGGTGGCGGTGAAGAAAACGGGCTGGTCCTCGATGAAGGCGCGAATTCTGCCGTCGATCCGTTCATAGCGTTTCCCCATACGGGTGATTATCGCTCCGCACCCGTACGGGACGCCGTGAACGCCGCCGCCGTTCGTCAG
>NZ_JBHZEJ010000045.1:0-67987 GCF_042756365.1 Streptomyces sp. NPDC059092 | reverse complement strand
ACGCCCACAGCCCCCGGCGGTGGGGGGGGGGGGGGGTCCCGCCCCCCCCCCCGCCCCGCTGCCGTGCCGAAGCGCGGGATCAGGCTTCTACGCTGTCCTTCGCCTTGCCGTCGCCCGCCTCCGCGGCCTCGCGCTCCGCCTGCTTCTTGGAGGCGATGAGGCTGGTGATCGTGGTGATGATCAGGACACCGCAGATGACGCCCAGCGACACCGGGATGGAGATCACGGGGACGTGCACCCCGGTCTCGTGCAGCGCGTGCAGCACGAGCTTCACGCCGATGAAGCCCAGGATGGCCGACAGGCCGTAACTGAGATGCACCAGCTTCCTCAGCAGACCGCCGAGGAGGAAGTAGAGCTGGCGCAGACCCATCAGGGCGAAGGCGTTGGCCGTGAAGACGATGTACGGGTCCTGTGTCAGGCCGAAGATCGCGGGGATGGAGTCCAGCGCGAACAGCACGTCGGTGGTGCCGATGGCGAGCATGACGACCATGAGCGGGGTCAGGATCCGCTTGCCGTTCTCCCGGATGAAGAGCTTCGTGCCGTGGTACCTGTCGGCGACGCCGAAGCGCTTCTCGACGGACTTGAGGAGACGGTTCTCCTCCCACTCCTCCTCCTCGTCGTCCGAGCGCGCCTCCTGGATGAGCTTCCAGGCGGTGTAGATCAGGAACGCGCCGAAGATGAAGAAGACCCACGAGAAGCTGGAGATGATCGCGGCGCCCGCCGCGATGAAGATCGCGCGCAGCACCAGCGCGATCAGCACACCGACGAGCAGCACACGCTGCTGGAGGTGCGAGGGAACCGAGAACTTCGCCATGATCAGGATGAAGACGAAGAGATTGTCGACACTGAGCGACTTCTCGGTGACGAACCCGGCGAAGAACTCGCCGGACGCCTGGGCCGTGCCGAAGAGCAGCAGGCCGAGGCCGAACAGCGCGGCGAGGGCGATCCAGACGACCGTCCAGATACCGGCTTCCTTCGTCGACACGTCATGGGGCTTGCGCCCGATGAAGAAGTCGACCGCGATAAGGGCACTGAGACCAAGAATGGTCAGCACCCACAGGGTCATGGAGACGTCCACTGTTCCTCCGGCTTCGTACGGCTACTGATCAGCGTCGTCGCTGCCGGAGGTCTCCTCCACCCGGGCGGCACTGCCGCTCCGCGGGCCGACGCCCCGGGACCGATGGCGGTCCGTATTGACGGGTACGTCGCGATGTGGGAGTACTCCCCTCCGCTGCCAAGAACAGTACAGGAAAGCCCAAGGAACGGTAAAGAGCGAGCCAAATGATCTTCAAGTGCGCTGCTCGGCACCTCTCCGACGGGTAGCGCCACGCCCTTCGGGGGCCGCGCTCAGCGCTCTCCCGTCCGTCGCGCGTGCGCGACGCGGTCCAGTACCCGGCGCACAACCTGGCCGCCCGGCGGGACCGCCGGGGGCTCGTACGTCCAGGAGTGGCCGACCCAGGGGTCGGCGAGATGGTCGTCGGGTACGGGGGTGATCCGGAGCAGCGAGCGCCAGAGCGGGTCGAGCACCGGTCCGTACGCGCTCGCGTCCTCACGGTCCGCGACCATCAGCAGATGCACGCCGACCGCCGGGCCCTCGTCGGCGAGGTAGCGGAGCTGGGTGACCGCGCGGTCGTCGAAGCCGTGCGGGAAGTCGTTGACGATCAGAAGCTGCTCGGCGGTGTCCAGATCCGGCGGCAGCGACTCGGCGGCCCCGCCCCGCACCGCCATCTGGACGAGATCCACCCGCTGGGTGAGGCGCGCGAGGACGGCGGCCACTCCCCCGGCGCCGGGGGCGGGCGGCCGGTCGAGCACGCCGGACGTGATGAGCGGGGCCAGCGGTACGGCGGCGGAACCGGCCGGGTCGATCACCTGGACGGTGAACTCGCCGGGCGGATGGACCGCGAGGAGCCGGGCGGCGAGGGCGACCGCCGTGTCCATCGCCGCCCCGCGGAGCTGCGTGTCGTCCATCATCAGGGCGGCGTCGGAGCCGGCCCTGCCGCTGTCGATCCACAGCCCGCGCTCCAGCGGCAGCCGTACGAGCATCGGGATCCGCAGCTCCGGGCGTTCGGGGAGGTGGACGTCGCCGAGGCGCAGCGCCATCGGGATCTCCATCGGGACGCGGTAGGCGTGCCAGACGGGGCTGTCCCAGCGGGCGTACGCGGGCGGCAGTGCGGGCTCGACCACCTCGGCCTCCGCGACGAGCTGGGTGAGGTCGCGGTCGAGGACCTCGCGGGCCTGGGCGGCGAGGTCGTCGTGCCGGGCGCGGGCCTCCGCACGGGCGGCGTCGCCCGCGCCGCCGATGCGCTGCCGGGGGTCGGAGAGGACGCGGTCCAGCTCCTGGTCCATCCGGGATTCGGCGAAGTCGGTGGCGCTGCGGTAGGCGGCGACGGTGCGGGCCAGGTCCTCGAACATGCCCCAGACCTGGTTGTAGAGGCGCTCGTCCATGGACCAGCCCGTGGCGTCGCCGGCGACCGGACGGGGCGGCTGTCCGGGCGGGGTGGCCTGCGCGGCGGGTGGCGGGGTGGGCGGCGCGGCGGTCACGCGGCCCGGATGGGTGTAGTTGACCGCGCCGGCGGCGCCTCCCGTGCCCGCCGGTGCGCCGGGTGCGGTGGGTACGGCGGCCGGTTCTGCGGGGAGCGGCTGCGGGGCGGCGGCGTGCGGCCGGCCTTCGGCCCTGGCGGCGTCGCCCCTGGCCCCGCGCGCGCCGTCCTGCGCGCCGGTCGCACCGGGCACGCCGGGCACGCCGGGCACGCCGGTCAGCGGGGCCTGTA
Source organism: Streptomyces sp. NPDC059092 (assembly GCF_042756365.1). Classification (NCBI taxonomy): domain Bacteria; kingdom Bacillati; phylum Actinomycetota; class Actinomycetes; order Kitasatosporales; family Streptomycetaceae; genus Streptomyces; species Streptomyces sp. NPDC059092. The sequence continues at coordinate 65,216 of NZ_JBHZEJ010000045.1, read as the reverse complement.
CGGCGCCGGTGAGATGCCGGGCCACGGCCTCCTGGACGCCCGCGGCGAAGCTCGCGGCCTGCGGCAGGCCCTGGTCGGCGAAGAGCTCCGCGAGGCCCCCCGCGTACCCCTGGCCGACGGCGCGCACCTTCCAGGCGCCCTGGCGGCGGTAGAGCTCCAGCGCCACCACGGCGGACTCGGTGTCCAGGCCGGTGAGGGTGAAGCTGGCGATCTCGGTGCCGTCGAGGGCGGTGACGGCGGCGAAGGGCGCGGCGGTGGCGCCGAAGCGGTCGGGCCCGCCGACCCCTTCGGGGAGCGCGAGCAGCACGTGTACGAGACGCGCCCGCTCGGACAAAGCCTCCAGGTCGACGTGGAAGCGCAGCGACGCGGCGGCCTGGCGGGACACCTCGATGCCGGGGAGGCGGGGCGAGCCGGGGTGGGCGATCCACTCGGGGCCGGGCAGGGCGCCCTGGGCGTCCGCCAGCGCGGCGCAGGCCATCACCGGGGCGCCGGCCGTGACCCGGATCTCCAGTCGGGTGTGGGGCAGGGGGTGGTTCTGTCCCCGGACCAGCTCGGCCGTCATCGCCTGTGTCCCCTCGTCGGTGACGCGTCGTTCTTGAGATGTGGGTGGTACGGGTGCGGTCGTCGGGCGCGCTCCTCGGCTACGGAGTCCGGGCGCGGCTCTCCGGACGCGCTCCCCGGGTACGGGTACGCCGGAGCAGCCGCGCAGCCCCCGGCGGCCTGGGCGGGGCCCGGCCTCCGGGAGCTGCGCGTACGTCCGTGGTCCTGCGCCGGGTTACAGGTGCGGCAGGATCGACGGCATCAGGTCCTGGAACGTACGGCCGTTGGCCGGGTTACCGAGGGCCGTCATCTGCCAGCCGGCGCCCACCCGGTGGACCTTCGCCATGATCTGGGCGGTGTACTGGCCGCCGCCGTCGAGCGTGTAGCGCGCCAGTTCCTGGCCGTTGGTCTCGTCGACGATGCGGCAGAAGGCGTTCTGCACCTCCTGGAACGTCTGGCCGGTGAAGGAGTTCACCGTGAAGACGATCTGGTCGATATGGACCGGCACCCGTGCCAGGTCGACGAGGATCGCCTCGTCGTCCCCGCCCTGTCCCGCGCCACCGACGAGGTTGTCCCCCGTGTGCCTGACCGAACCGTCGTCGCTGACGAGGTGACGGAAGAAGACCACGTCGACCGGCTGCTTGTCGGCGAAGAGCACCGCCGAGGCGTCCAGGTCGATCTCGCGCGTACGGGAGCCGAACAGACCGCGGCGCGGCGCGGCCTGCCAGCCGAGGCCCATGCGCACCGCGGTCAGCGAGCCGCCGTCCTTCTTCTCCAGGCTGATGGCCTGTCCCTTGGTCAGATTGACCCCAGGGCCCCCGGGCGCGCCGCCCTTGGATACGTCCACCACGCGCTGTCCCCTCTCGAATGGTTTCCCCCGCAACCGTCCGAATACGGTTACGCGTACGCGGCACCCTACGCAGTCACGCGGACGGCGCAGGAGCGTTGGACCGTTTTTGTGTCGGTCTTGCAACACACCAGGTGTCCGGTGTGTCAGGCCAGTCCCGCCTCCCTCATCTGCCGCAATTCCTTCTTCAGTTCACCGACTTCGTCGCGGAGCCGGGCGGCGATCTCGAACTGCAGCTCGGCCGCCGCGGCCCTCATCCGCTCGGTCATCTCCTCGATGATCCCCGCGAGTTCGGCTGCGGGCCGGTCGGTGACCACCGCGCCGGTGGCCTTGCCGCTCCTCGCCGACCGCGTGGCGAGCGAGGGAACCGGTGCCGTCCCCGCCTTGCCGTCCTTGGTCTGCCGGTACCCCGTACCGAGCAGGGCTTCGGTGTCGACCTCCTCGCGGGCGATGGTCGCGACGATGTCGTTGATCTTCTTGCGGAGCGGCTGCGGGTCGATACCGCGCTCGGTGTTGTACGCGGTCTGCTTCTCCCGGCGGCGATTCGTCTCGTCGATGGCCCTCTCCATCGCCGGGGTGACCTTGTCCGCGTACATGTGGACCTGGCCGGACACGTTGCGTGCGGCGCGGCCGATGGTCTGGATGAGCGAGGTGCCGGAGCGCAGGAAGCCCTGTTTGTCGGCGTCGAGGATCGCCACGAGGGAGACCTCGGGCAGGTCGAGCCCCTCACGCAGCAGGTTGATGCCGACGAGGACGTCGTACTCACCGGCACGGAGCTCGCGCAGCAGCTCGACCCGGCGGAGCGTGTCCACGTCGCTGTGCAGGTAGCGCACCTGGATGCCCAGCTCCAGGAAGTAGTCGGTGAGGTCCTCCGCCATCTTCTTGGTGAGGGTGGTCACCAGGACACGCTCGTCCTTCTCGGTGCGCTCGCGGATCTCGTGCACCAGGTCGTCGATCTGGCCCTCGGTGGGCTTGACGACGACCTCCGGGTCGACGAGTCCGGTGGGGCGGATGATCTGTTCCACGAACCCGTCGGAGCGGGAGAGCTCGTACGCCCCGGGGGTGGCCGAGAGGTAGACGGTCTGGTCGATCCGCCCCTGGAACTCCTCCCACTTCAGCGGCCGGTTGTCGAGCGCGGACGGCAGCCGGAAACCGTGGTCGACCAGGGTGCGCTTGCGGGACGCGTCGCCCTCGTACATCGCGCCGATCTGCGGCACGGTGACATGCGACTCGTCGATGACCAGCAGGAAGTCCTCGGGGAAGTAGTCGAGGAGGGTGTTGGGCGCGCTGCCGGGGGACCGGTCGTCGAAGTGCATCGAGTAGTTCTCGATGCCGGAGCAGGAGCCGATCTGGCGCATCATCTCGATGTCGTACGTCGTCCGCATCCGCAGGCGCTGGGACTCCAGGAGTTTGCCCTGCTTGTCCAGCTCGGCCAGGCGCGTCTCCAGCTCCCGCTCGATGCCGTTGACCGCCTTCTCCATGCGCTCGGGTCCCGCCACGTAGTGGCTGGCCGGGAAGATGTACAGCTCCTGGTCGTCGGTGATGACCTCGCCGGTGAGCGGGTGGAGCGTGGAGAGCGCCTCGATCTCGTCGCCGAACATCTCGATGCGGACGGCCAGCTCCTCGTAGACCGGGAAGATCTCGATGGTGTCGCCGCGGACGCGGAAGGTGCCGCGGGTGAACGCCAGGTCGTTGCGCGTGTACTGGATGTCGACGAAGCGGCGCAGGAGCTGGTCGCGGTCCAGCTCCGCGCCGACCTTCAGCGGCACCATCCGGTCCACGTACTCCTGGGGCGTGCCGAGGCCGTAGATGCAGGAGACCGAGGCGACCACGACCACGTCGCGCCGGGTGAGGAGCGAGTTCGTCGCGGAGTGCCGCAGCCGCTCGACCTCCTCGTTGATCGAGGAGTCCTTCTCGATGTAGGTGTCCGACTGGGGGACGTACGCCTCGGGCTGGTAGTAGTCGTAGTACGAGACGAAGTACTCGACGGCGTTGTTGGGCAGCAGCTCGCGGAATTCGTTGGCGAGCTGAGCGGCGAGCGTCTTGTTCGGCGCCATCACCAGGGTGGGACGCTGAAGCTTCTCGATCATCCAGGCGGTGGTCGCCGACTTTCCCGTGCCGGTCGCGCCGAGCAGGACGACGTCCTTCTCCCCCCCGCGCACACGCCGCTCCAGGTCGGCGATGGCCGTGGGCTGGTCGCCGCTGGGCTGGTAGGAGCTGACGACCTCGAAAGGCGCCACCGTACGTTCGATCTTGGAAACGGGCCGCATGAATCCACCGTACGACCCCGCACTGACAGTGGGGCCCGAAGCGGCTCCCGGGACCGCCCCGGATCAGGCGGGCGGCGTGGCCGGGATCACCAGTCGTGGAGGTCCGGAGGGCTGCGGCGCGGGGACCGGGCGGCGGTCCTGTCGGCCGGGTCGCGGTAGGCCGGGCGTGGCCGGATGCGCTGCGTCGGCACCCCGGAGTGTCCGCACGGCCCGGCCCCGGAGCCCGTGGACCGCTCCCTGTCGCCGCCGCCCGTCACCAGCAGCGGGTCGACCACCACCGCCACGCCCGCCAGCAGCAGGAAGACCGCCGGGCCGATCAGCATCGGGACGAGCAGTTCGGCGGCCCGCTCGCCGGTCGCGGCGCCGGCCGTCTCCTCCAGGTGGACGTGGACGGCGGCCATCGCCGTGTAGTGCATACCGGTCGACGCGGCACCCATGACCAGACTGGCGGCCAGACTGGCCAGGAATCCCCGGCGCGAGACGACGACCCAGAGGGCGCCCGTGGCGGCGATGACGGCGATGAGTACGGAGAGGGCGACCGTCGTGGTGTCGTAACCGATACTCCCGCCGTCCAGCCGCAGCCCCGCCATGCCGAGGTAGTGCATGGTGGCGATGCCCAGGCCGGTGATGGTCCCGCCGGTGAGCAGGGCCATCGGGGTCGACGCGCGGTAGCCCACGATGAAGATCCCGACGCCGACCATGAGGATGCCCACCACCAGGCTGGCGAAGGTCGTCATCCGGTCGTAGCCGACCGGCGCCTCGGCGACGACGAACCCCGTCATCGCGATGAAGTGCATGGTCCACACACCGGAGCCGAGCGAGGCGGCGCCGAGCGCCAGCCCGCCCGGTTTCCAGGCGCGCCGGGTCCGCAGGCATCTCATGGTGCAGCGCAGGCCCAGCGCCGAGCCGAGGCAGGCCATGACAAAGGCCACCACGGGTGTGACGAGACCGTAGCTGAATCCATCGATGGTGCCCTGCATGTTGGTTGGCCCTTCGCCCCTTGTGCTCACTGTACGGACGCGCTGGTTTCGGGAGGGTAGGACGGTCGGCTTGGATTCAAACAGGTACTCGGCGATTTATCGACAGGGGTCACCCCGAACCGGCGTATCCACAACTCCCGGACAGTTCTCCCCCGGCGTGTCTTCACGATGCCACCTCATGCCGTGACTTCATGTTGTGGCCAGCCTTCGCCTGTCTTCCGTTGGCCGAAGGGTGTCACCCTCGTGCTGACCGTCCCACGGCACGCCCCTCCTTCACGACCACCTCACGACGCGAGGAGTCCATGTGAACGCACGCACCTCAGTCACCACGGCCGCCGCACTGCTCGGGATCTCGGCACTGATCCTCCCGGGCACCGCCACAGCCGCGACCGCCCCCGCGGACCCGGCGGCACGGTGCACGGGCCCGCTCGTGATCGCGCACCGCGGCGCCTCCGCGTACGCGCCGGAGAACACCCTCCCGGCCGTCGACGCGGCCGAGGCCCTGGGCATCGACTGGGTGGAGAACGACGTCCAGCGGACCAAGGACGGCCGGCTCGTCGTGATCCACGACGACAGCCTCCCGCGCACCACCGACGTGGAGCAGGTCTTCCCGGACCGGGCGCCCTGGAAGGTCAAGGACTTCACCGCCGCGGAGATCGCCCGGCTGGACGCGGGAAGCTGGTTCGGCGAGCGGTGGGCGGGCGCCCGCGTACCGACGCTGGAGCAGTACCTGGGTGCCGTGGAGGCCAACCAGCAGAAGCTGCTCCTGGAGATCAAGTCCCCCGAGCTGTATCCGGGCATCGAGAAGGACATTCTGCGGGTGCTGCGCCAGGAAGGGTGGCTGGACCGGGGACACGTCAGGAACCGGCTGGTGATCCAGAGCTTCGGCGCGGACAGCGTCCGCGCCGTGCACCAGGGACGGCCCGACGTCACGACGGGCTTCCTCGGCACGCCCCCGGTGGCCGAACTGCCGTCGTACGCGGCGTTCACGGACCAGATCAACCCGGCGTACACCTCGCTGACCAAGGAGTACGTGGCGGCGGTGCACCGCCTGAAGGGCCCGCACGGCAAGCCGCTGACGGTGAGCACCTGGACGGTCAACGACGCGGCGGGCGCGGTACGGGTCAGGGACCTCGGCGTGGACGGCGTCATCACCAACAACCCCGACGTGGTGCGGGACGCGGTCGGCTGAGCCGGGACCGGCGAGCCGATGCCGGACCGGCGGGCTGAGCCTTGACCGGGCATCGTCGCTGGTGAGGACCGTTGTCAGTGGCGGCCCGTACCGTGGTTCACATGAACGAGTGCGGGCGGTCGCCGGTGTCGCCGGCGGAGTGGACCGTCATGGAGAGCGGCATCGGGCCGCTGCTGCTGGCCGCGACGGACCAGGGGCTGGTGCGGGTCGTCTTCCACGCGGAGACGCGCGTACGGGAGAAGGCGCTCGCCCAGCTCAGGGACCACCTGGGCGCCGAGCCGGCCGAATCCGCCTCCGGCCTGCTGAGCGGGGCGATACGCGAGCTGTCGGCGTACTTCGCGGGTGAGCTGCGGGAGTTCGGTCTGCCGCTGGACTGGACGCTCTCCTCCGGCTTCAACCGGCAGGTGCTGCGCGAACTGGCGACGGGTGTCCCGTACGGCACGGTGGTCGGTTACGGCGATCTGGCCGGGCGGGTGGGGCAGCCCACGGCGGCGCAGGCCGTCGGCGCGGCGATGGGCTCCAACCCGCTGCCGGTGGTCGTGCCGTGCCATCGCGTGGTGGAGAGCCACGGCGGGCTGGGCGGCTTCGGCGGCGGGCTGGAGACGAAGCGCCGGCTGCTGGCCCTGGAGGGCGTGCTTCCGGAGCCGCTGTTCTAGGGCGTGTTTCCGGCCGTCGGGACCGCCGGCGGGGGTGGCGGCACGTTTGCGTACGCCGCGCGCGTGCCAGGGATGGGGACATGCCCGACACAGCAGGCACCACTTCGCAGCTCTCCCCCGAGGTACGGGAGGCACTGGCCACGGGCCGCCCCGTGGTCGCCCTGGAATCGACGATCATCGCGCACGGCCTGCCACGGCCCCGGAATCTCGCGGTCGCCGAGGAGCTGGAAGGGCTCGTGCGGTCCGGCGGCGCCGTGCCCGCGACCGTGGCCGTCCTGGACGGCCGACCCCATGTCGGCCTGGACAGGGACCAGTTGCGGCGGATCGCGCGGGACGACTCCGTACGGAAGCTGGGCCATCGCGATCTCGCCCCCGCGATCGCGGCGGGCGCCGATGGCGCGACGACCGTGTCCGCCACCGCGTTTCTCGCCGCGCGCGCCGGGATCCGCGTCTTCGCGACGGGCGGCCTGGGCGGGGTGCACCGCGGCTGGACCGAGACCCAGGACGAGTCGGCCGATCTGCGGCTGCTGGCCGGGACCCGGATCACGGTGGTCTGCGCCGGGGTCAAATCGATCCTTGACGTCCCGGCGACCCTCCAGCGGCTGGAAACGCTGGGTGTCTCCCTCCTCGGCTACCGGACGGAACGTTTCCCCGGCTTCTACCTGTCCTCCTCGGGCGAACCGGTCGACTGGACGGTGCGTACGCCCGAGGAGGTCGCCGCGGTGATGGGCGCACAGGACGCGCTGGGCGGCCCGGAGGCCGCGCTCATCGTGGCCAACCCCGTTCCGGAGGCGGACCAGCTCGATCCGGAGCTGCACGACCGGGTACTCGCCGAGGCGCTCACCGAGTGCGCGGAGCGGGGCATCGGCGGTCAGGCCGTCACCCCGTTCCTGCTGGACCTGCTGGCGCGGCGGACCTCGGGCGCCTCGCTGGAGGCCAATCTCACGGCGGTACGCGGCAATGCGCTGCTCGCGGCGCGGATCGCCACGGCGTGGACGGCCACGGTGACGCCCGGGAAGCCGGCAGCCGGGCGGAAGGAAGCGGCCGAGTGACGGGCCACCACGACCGCCCGGGGGCGGCGCTGCTGGTGATCGGTGACGTGGTCACCGATGTGGTGGCGCGGCACCGCACCCCGCTCAACCACGGGACCGACACCACCGCCGAGATCCGTACGCTCCCGGGTGGCTCCGGGGCGAACGCCGCCTGCTGGGCGGCCCACTCCGGCTGCGCGGAGGTCCGGCTGCTGGCCGGGGTGGGCGCGGACGCCCGCGACTGGCACGCGGAACGGCTGCGGCGCGCGGGGGTACGGGCCCGCCTCGTCGTCGACGCGCGGGCGCCGACGGCCACGGTCGTCTGTCTGGTCGACGCGTCCGCCGAACGCACCCTGCTCACCGACAGCGGCGCCGCGCTGCGCCTGTCGCCCGCCGTCTGGTCGCCGGACCTGCTCGACGGGGTCGGCCGGCTGCATCTCTCCGGCTATCTGTTCTTCGCCGACACGAGCCGGCCGCTGGCTCTCACCGCGTTGGGCTCGGCGCTGGAACGTGGCGTTCCGGTGAGTGTGGACCCCGCCTCGGCCGGGTTCCTCAAGGAGCTGGGGGCGGATCGTTTCCTCGCGGCGGTCGAGGGCGCCGAGACCTTGCTCCCCAACGCGGACGAGGCCCGGCTGCTCACCGGTCTGCCGAACCCGGCGGACGCCGCGGCCGAGCTGAGCAGGCGGGTACCGGTCGCGGTGGTGACACTGGGTGGCGACGGGGCGCTCGTTGCCGAGCGGGGCGCGGTGACGGCCAGGGTCCCGGCGTTCCCGGCGCGGGCCGTGGACTCGACGGGGGCGGGGGACGCGTTCACCGGCGCGTTCCTGGCGGCGCGCCTCAGGGGAGCGAGCCCGGCGCGGGCGGCGGAGGCCGGCTGCCGGGCGGGCGCGCGGGCGGTGGAGATCCCGGGCGGGCGCCCGGAAACGGGGCGAGCGGAGCGAACGGAGTAAGCGGAGTCGCGCGCCGGTCACGCGGGGGCCAGACCGCTCCATGCCGGGTGGCGTGGGTCGTCGGCCCGTACGACCACATCGGCGGTCGCGGCCGGGTCCACCTCCGTCTCGTACCGTTCGTAGGCGGGGAGCGTCCAGCGCTCGTCCGGTTCCGTACGGCGCCGGAGCGCGCCCGGTGACAGCCGCAGATGCACCGTGAGGTCGAACGGGAACCAGTGCCCCAGCAGCAGGGGCCCGTGCACCACCAGCACCCCGCCCGGGGCGAGTTCGCGGCGCTGGGAGCGGGTCGCCCGGTCGGTGGCCGGGTCCCGGAGATCGGGCAGGACCCGCCCCGTGCCGCCGGGGTCCAGCGGTCCGAGCACCTCGCGCCAGATGGCGCCGGTGTCGAACCATCCGCTGTAGTACGTGTCGGGGTCCTCGCGCCCGTACTCGTACCGCAGCGACGCTGGGCGCAGGAAGCCGCCGGCGCCGACGACCAGCACCGAACGGCCGCGTACGCGCAGCGCTTGGGCGAGCGCGGCGGCCGACCGGTCCGGGCGGGCGGCCGGGGCGCCGTCGAAGGCGACGCGCAGCCAGGGGCCGCCGGCGGCCGGCGGGGTCTCCAGGAGCCGGTCGGCGACGGCCTCGGTCAGCCGTTCCCAGGTGATCGCTTCGAGTCGCACCGGTCCATCATCGTCCAGCCGCCGGGGAAGCGGAGCGGCGCGACGTCGACGTCACGCACCCGCCCCCTGGAGTCCGCCCGTCAGCACCCGGCCGCCGCGCCTCACTCCCTCCCCCCTCACGCCCCGCGCAGGACCTTCGCGAGGGTCCCCTCTCCCGTCACCTCGATCCGTCCGCCCCTCACCCCGTCCGCGACCGTCAGCGCACCCGTGCTCAGGGCGCGGCAGGTGTCGGCGTCCAGCGTGAGGCAGGCGTCAGGAGCCGGCGCGGGGCCGTCGCCGTACGCGGGTCGGCCGTACCCGGGTCGAGAGGCATCCCGTACCGCTTCGTCGTCCCCTAGGGCCTCTCGTTCGGATCTTGCCGGGCTCGCGGGGTCCAGCACCGCTCCCTGACGCGGCCAGATCCGAACGAAAGACCCTAGCCATACGTGGAACACGCCCTCGTCGAGCCGGACTTCCACCACTCCCGCGGCCCCCGCGGCGGCGACCGGCCCCGACAGCGCGCGCAGTAGTGGTACCGCGAACCAGTGCGCCCGTACCGCGTCCGTCGGGCGGCGCTCTTCCAGCGCCGGAGCGCCCCATTCCGCCAGCGCGGTGAGGACCGGTAGCAGTCCTCGTCCACGCTCCGTCAGTTCGTAGACGTACGCGGCGGCCGGCGGGGGCAGCCTGCGCCGCGTGGCCAGTTCGTCGCGTTCCATGTCCTTCAGCCGGGACGCGAGCACATCCGTGCTGACGCCGGGCAGATCCGCGTGCAGATCGGTGTAGCGGCGCGGACCCGCCAGCAGTTCACGGACGATCAGCAGAGTCCATCGGTCGCCCACGGCATCGAGGGCGCGGGCGGCGGCACAGTACTGGTCATAGCTTCGGCGACGTGGCATGCGACGCAGTCTAGACATGTCGTTGGACTTTCCAAGCTCGAACTTGGTAAAACCAAGTATCGCACTCAAGGTCGGGGAGGCCACCGCATGGAATTCCGGCAGTCGAGCAAGCTCAGTGAGGTCTGCTACGAGATCCGCGGCCCGGTGATCGAACACGCGGACGCGCTGGAGGAGGCGGGCCACAGCGTGCTGCGCCTCAACACCGGCAACCCCGCGCTCTTCGGGTTCGAGGCGCCGGACGAGATCCTCCAGGACATGATCCGGATGCTGCCGCAGGCGCACGGCTACACGGACTCGCGGGGCATCCTCTCCGCCCGTCGCGCCGTGGCCCAGCGCTACCAGGCCCTCGGGCTGAACGAGGTGACGGTCGACGACGTCTTCCTCGGCAACGGCGTCTCGGAGCTGGTCTCCATGGCCGTACAGGCGCTGCTGGAGAACGGCGACGAAGTCCTCATCCCCGCACCCGACTTCCCGCTCTGGACCGCCGTCACCACCCTGGCGGGCGGGCGGCCCGTGCACTACCTCTGCGACGAGTCGGCGGAGTGGTACCCGGATCTGGACGACATGGCGTCGAAGATCACCGACCGCACCAAGGCCGTGGTGATCATCAACCCCAACAACCCGACCGGCGCGGTCTATCCGCGGGAGATCGTCGAGGGCATCCTCGATCTCGCCCGCCGCCATCAGCTCATGGTGTTCGCCGACGAGATCTACGACCAGATCGTCTACGACGACGCGGTCCACCACACCGCCGCCTCCCTCGCCCCCGACCTGGTCGTCCTCACCTTCAGCGGGCTCTCGAAGACGTACCGCGTGGCCGGTTTCCGCTCCGGCTGGCTCCTCGTCACCGGCCCGAAGCAGCACGCGCGCAGCTATCTCGAAGGGCTCACGATGCTCGCCTCGATGCGCCTGTGCCCCAACGCGCCCGCCCAGTACGCCATTCAGGCCGCCCTCGGCGGCCGGCAGACCATCAAGGAGCTGACCGCGCCGGGCGGCAGGCTGTACGAGCAGCGCGACCGCGCGTGGGAGAAGCTCAACGAGATCCCCGGGGTGTCGTGCGTCCGGCCGAAGGGCGCGCTGTACGCGTTCCCCCGGCTCGACCCCAAGGTGCACAAGATCCACGACGACGAGCGGTTCGTCCTGGATCTGCTGCTGCGCGAGAAGATCCAGGTCGTCCAGGGGACGGGCTTCAACTGGCCGCGCCCCGACCACTTCCGGATCCTCACCCTCCCGTACGCGGACGATCTCGACGCCGCCATCAGCCGCATCGGACGCTTCCTGAGCGGATACCGCCAGTAAGGGGCTCGCGCGCATAGAGGGCGGGTTCACGGAATGCGGTGGGCTCGGCGAATACGGCGAATACCGCAGATTCGGCGAATACGGCGGATCGGCGGCATGTCACGGCTCAGCCGAATGCCACGGCTCGGCGGAATGCGGCGGCTCGGCGGAACGCGGCGGGAAAAGGAGCGGACCCGGGGGCATAGCCAACCTCCCGGGCCCTGAGATGCCACCCATCTGGCACGCCGGCACGTTTAAGGACCCAGGTCATTCATGAAGTCGCCGCGTCCTGCCTTTGGACCACCGCGCATCGAGCTGCGCAGGCCGGACTTGAACCGGCATTTCGACGTCAGGGGCCTGGGCCCGTTCGATCCGGCGATCGGCGGCGAATGCTGAGTCTGGAGCAATAGTCTGAGATTGATCGCGGTCTGCCTCTGCCCGTTGGGCTACCGCGGCCCGTCCATCCGTACGGATGTGCCGCGGGGAGGACTCGAACCTCCACTGGAACCGCGCCTTCACGACAAGCTTCAGCTTCAGCTTGCGCTCCTCGCGCACCCTGGCACACACCGGAAACGGGCTCAAGCCCGTGACCGACGGCCGGGGAATCTGGTGACTGCGTCCGCCGGATGGCCCGACGGAAATCACCCGGGCAACACTACCCGAACAGGTAGCCGAATACGGCGTCACCCACTCGTTCGTCGGTGACCTCGGCGCCGTTGGCCTCCTCGCGGGCGAACTTCACCGCCTGCTGAAGCTTCTCGACGCGGTCGAGCAGTTCGTTGACCCGGCGGGCCGGCAGCGCCCCGCTGAATTTCACCGTGGTCCAGTAACCGACCGGAATGTCCTCGTAGTACACCTCGACCTGCGCCGGGTGCTTCTCCGTGGCCTCCGCCTTCACATGGTTGCGCGGCACCTTCTTCGTACGGAGGGTGCGTACCGCCTCCGTCTTCCACGCGTCCGTGGACGGGTCCTGGCTCCAGGACTCCGCCGCGTCCAGCACCGGCAACTTGCGCACGAAGGTGTTGAGGTCGGCCAGTTGCTTCTCCAGGAAGAGCAGGTACGACACCGGCGCGTCGCTCACCAGCACCCGTCCGTCGACGGTGACATCGGCGCGCGCCGCACAGTTCGCCCAGTCCTTCGTGGCGGTCACGTCGAACAGGCGCGTCAGGGTCTTCGCGGTCTCGCGCAGCACGTCCTCGGCCTTGACCTGGACCCGGGTCGACTCGGGCGGAAGCTGCTCACCCTCCTCATCCTTCGTCTGGTACGTACGGGAGATCCCGGCCAGCAGCGCCGGTTTCTGGAGGCCGTGATGAGCCGCCGTCAGGTCCTGGTGAGCCTTGGACTTAACGCCCTTTTCCACCGCGATTATCTGATTGAGTTTCGCCACGTCGTCGACCCTAACAAGCCAACAACGCGCGATCGAAGAATTAAACGATCGCACGGGGAAACGATGGAACAGCTGCCGGGCGCACCAACCTTGGTATGGACCTGTCACGCATCCTCCGCTACGCTCCGGCTGGCATCGCCTGGAAGCGCTCTCAGGCGCTGCTGTTCCACCCCCACGCTGCTGGAACACAGAAGGGCAACTCCTTTGAGACGTACGACAGTTGTGCGCACCGGACTCTCCGCGCTCCTCATCCTCGGCACCTGGGTGACCGCCGGGGTCGCTCCCGCGGCCGCCACCCCCACCACGGCCTCCGACGCCAAGGCTCCCGCCTCCTCGGGCATGCTCACGGCGATGCAGAAGGACTTCGGCCTGACGAAGAGCCAGGCCGTGGCACGACTGGCCGCGGAGAAGACCGCGGCCGCCGTCGAGACCAAGGCGAAGCGCGCGGCGGGAGCGTCGTACGGCGGCTCCTGGTTCAACGCGGACAGCGGCACGCTGACCGTCGCCGTCACCGACGCGGCCAAGGCCGACGCGATACGGGCGACCGGAGCGACCGTACGCCTGGTCAAGCACAGCGAGCGGCAGCTCGACGCGGCGAAGGACCGGATCGACGCGTTCGCCGACGACGCGCCGGCCGGTGTCAGCAGTTGGCGCGTCGACACCAAGACCAACCAGGTCGTGGTGGACGTCGTGGCCGCGCGGAAGAACGACAACGATGTCCGCGCCTTCGTGGCCCAGGCCCGCGAGGCCGGCCCCGTCACGATCGCCGAGACCGCCGAGGCCCCGACGACCTTCGCGGCGGGCACGGTCGGCGGCGACCCGTACTACACGGGCAACGTCCGCTGTTCCATCGGCTTCTCGGTGCAGGGCGGCTTCGTCACCGCCGGGCACTGCGGCTCGGCCGGCGCCCAGGTCAGGGGCTGGGACAACTCGTACATCGGCAACTTCCAGGGCTCGACCTTCCCCGGCAACGACTACGCGTGGGTGAACGTCGGCAGCGGCTGGTGGACCGTTCCGGTCGTCCTCGGCTGGGGCACCGTCTCCGACCAGCTCGTGCGCGGCTCCAACGAGGCCGCGATCGGCGCCTCGATCTGCCGCTCCGGCTCCACGACGCACTGGCGCTGCGGCAACGTCCAGGCCAAGAACGTCACGGTCAACTACTCCCAGGGCGCCGTGTACTCCATGACGCAGACCAGCGTCTGCGCCGAGGGCGGCGACTCGGGCGGCTCCTACATCAGCGGTGACCAGGCCCAGGGTGTCACCTCGGGCGGTTCGGGCAACTGCACCAGCGGCGGTACGACGTTCTTCCAGCCGCTGAAGCCGATCCTCAACCGCTACGGCCTCACCCTGCACACCGCCTGACCGGAAGTCCGCCGCACGGACGCGGCTTCGGACACGGCATAGGACACGGAAGCCTGTCGCACGGACCGGGCCGGGAAGACCGCCCCGGCCACCGGCGGCAGGCTTTCCGGCGTGCTCCGAGGTGCGGGTGAGGCGCCGGAGGTAGAGTCTCCGACCATGCCGTCGTGCCGTCCCGGGCCCGGGGACCCCTCACAGCCCCCGGAGAGCGCCGTATCCGCGCACTCCGCACAGAGCGCGGGCACCGAACGAGGCAGCAGCGGTGCGGACGGCGCCACCGACAGCGGTCATGGTGCGGACGCCGGCAGCGGTCACGGTGCGGAGGGTGGTACGGCCCGGGCCCTGCGGACCGTTCTGTACGCCGTGCGCTCCGCCACCGCGCTCAACCGGCTGCTCGACACCCTCCCCGCCTTCGCCGGGGACCACCGCGTCCGCCCGGTCTTCACGCTCGTCCCCGGCTCCGACTTCAGTACGGACGCCCTCGCCGCGCTCGACGGGGCGGGTGCCCGGACGATCCCCTGGCCCGAGGCCGTGCGCGGCGGACACGACCTGGTAGTGGCGGCGAGCCCCAACGGACCGCTGCACGAGCTGCCAGGACCGCTGGTGCTGCTGCCGCACGGCGCCGGGTTCAACAAGCGGCTCCCCCACACCTCGACGGACGACTCGGCGTCCGGACTCCACACACGCCAGCTCCTGCGCGGCGGCACACCGCTCGCCGCCCTGCACGCCCTCGCGCACCCCGACCAGTTGGCCCGGCTCGCCCGCGAGGCACCGGCCGCGGCGCGCCGGGCCGTCGTGGTCGGGGATCCGACGCTCGACCGCATCCTGGCTTCCCGCACGCGCCGCGAGCGGTACCGGGACGCGCTCGGCACCGGTGGCCGGCGGCTGGTGGCCGTGGTGTCGACGTGGGGGCCCGAGTCGCTGCTCGCCCGCCGGCCCGGGCTGCCCCGGCTGCTGACCGCCGAGCTGCCGTACGACGCCTACCAGGTGGCCCTCGTCCTGCATCCCAATGTCCACAGCAGGCTGGGCGGTTTCACCCTGCGGCAGCAGCTGGCGCCCGCGCTCGCCGCCGGACTGCTGGTGGCGCGCCCCCACGAGGAGTGGGCCGCCGTGCTCAGCGCCGCGGACTGCGTACTGACCGACCACGGCTCGTCCGCGCTCTACCCGGCGGCCCTGGACCTGCCGTTGATCGGCTGCTACGACGGCGGTACGGAGCTGCTGGCGGCCAGTCCGATGGCCGGGCTCCTCGCCCGGGTACCGCGACTGGCGCCGGACGAACCGCCGGCCGCGGCGATCGACGCGGCCGTCACCGGCCACCGTACGGGGGACACAGGGGCTTTGGCTGCTGCCGCCTTTGACCAGCGGGAACGTTCGCTGGAACACCTCCGTACCCGCTGCTACGCGCTCCTCGGACTGGAACCGCCCCCCGGCCGTATCGTCCCCCGCCCGCTGTCCGTTCCCCGGATCACGGCGCAGCGTCCGACCGCGCTCGCGGTACGGGTCGACGTACGGGGGAACGTGGTGTCCGTGGCCCGGCATCCGCTGGACAGCGGCCCGCACGACGGCCATGTGGCCGCGGAGGACGGGATGTCCACGCTCGACGAGATGCGGAGCGCCGGGCTCATCCACCGGCGCCCTCGGGCCGCGACGCCTGACGCGGACCGTACGCGGGACACGGTGTGGCCGCGGGACAGCGTGTGGACGGCGGCCGGCTGGACGGCCCGTGCCCTGGACCGCCATCCCGCGTGCCGGACAGCGGCGGCCGTCCTGGCCCACGACCGCTGCGTCCTGCGCCACCGCGAACCGGCCGTTCCCCGGGCCGTTCCCGGAGCCCTTTCCGGGGCCGGGCCCTCCGTGCTTCTCGCGGTGCGTATCACCGCGGACACCTCGCGGGGCGAGCCCTGGGTACGGCCCGACCCCGCGGCCGTGGTCTCCTGCGTGCACGGCTGGCTGGAGGCGAACCCGGGCCTGGCCACCGCCGCCCTGCCGGTGACCCTCGACTGCGTGGTGGGCGGCCGGCGGGCAACGGCCCTGCTGACACGGGCGACGGACGAGGACACCCGCGCCGAACTGTGACCCGCCGGGCCCGGCCTCAGGTCCCGAGTTCAGGTCCCGGCTCCGCGCCCGCCCGGACGCGCAGTTCCTCGGCGCTGCTCCGGTGTTCGCGCGCCGTCTCCCGGTCGCCGGTCTCCACCGCGAGCGCGGCCAGCTCTTCGTGCAGTACGGCCTGGTCGTACGTGGACTTCCGCCGCCGCTCCTGTGTCAGCGCCTCCTCGTACGCGGCGACGGCTTGCTCGGGCCGGCCCGCGTCCCGGTGCGTACGGCCCAGCTCGGCCGCCGTCCGGCCGATCATGCGGGTGTGGTCCTGCTCCCGCGCCAGGCCGAGCGTGGTCTCCAGCTCCGCCCCGGCCTCGTCCGGCCGGCCGGCGGCCCGCAGCGTCCGGCCGAGCAGGAAGCCCTGGAGCAGCACACCGTAGGGGTTGCCGACCGCGTCATGGATGGCGCGGGACCGCTCGAAGTTCGACACGGCCTCGTCGGGCCTTCGCCGCGACGCGAGGAACTTGCCCCGGAACTCCAGTGCGGAGGCGTGCAGTTTTGTACCGGGAACGACCGATTCCGCCGACCGCAGCGCCTGGTGCGTCTCCGTGTCGGCCTCGTCGGGCCGGTCGGCCTTCCAGAGCGCCTGCGCGAGTTGGCAGCGCATCCGGATCAGCGCCTTGGCGGCGTCGGCCGACCCGTCGCGCCGCGCGGCGTCGCGGCCCGTCTCGAAGGCGCGGATCGCGTCCGCGTGATTGTGGTGGTCCTCGTAGTGCTTCCACAACGGATCGCAGAGGGACCAGGCGTGTGTGTCCTCCCCCAGGTCGCTCGCGGTCCGCACGAGTCCGTACAGGGCCTTGCGTTCCGTATCGAGCCAGGACCGGGCCTCCGCCCCGCTCGCGAACGGTATGTCGGGGGCGTACGCAAGCGCGGGGACGGGCTCGGCCACGCGCATCCTGGCGGGAGCGATCATCCGGTCGGCTCTCTCCGCCTGCCTGCGGTACCAGGCCACGAGCCGACGCAGGCCCTCCTCCGTCTCGGCCGGATCACCGTGCCGGTCCGCACGGCGGGTGGCGTGAGCGCGCAGGAGGTCGTGCAGCCGCTTACGGCCGGGGCGTGGGGAATCCGCCAGCAGGGACGCGTTCGCCAGGAGGTCGAGCGCGTCCTCCGCGTCGTCGCGCCCGGTGCCGAGCAGGGCCATGGCGGCTTCGAGGGTGATGTCGTAGCCGGAATACCGCGGCATGAGCCGGTAGAGCCGCTGGGCGGCTGCCACGTCCAGCGCGTCGTAGGCGGCGTTCCAGACGGCTTCGACCACGGACAGCCCTTTCTCGTGGAGGTCCGCCGTGAGGTCCGCGACGATGCGCTCCACCCGCCTGCTGGGATGCTCACGCAGGAGTCCGCCCGCGGTGTGCAAGGCGATGGGAAAGCCCGCGCAGAGCTGTTCGAGTTGGTTCACCGCGTGCGGGGAAACCTGACGTCCCGTGTTCCGGACGTACTCTCCGAGTACGTCGAGGGCGGGCTCCCGCAGCAGCGGCTCCAGCACGAGACCAACCGTCCTGGGCCCCTCCAGAGCGTGCAGTCGTCGCTGGCTGACGACCAGGACCACCGACCGGGCGGAGACCGGCAGCAGAGTGGTGATCTCGTCGGCGGACCACACGTTGTCGAGGACGAGCACCGTGCGGGCCCCGCCGGTCACCGTCTTGTACATGCCGACCAGTTCGCGGTACTCGGCCGGCAACCAGCTCTCCCGGGTACCGAGCCGACGGAGCAGGTGCTTGAGTACGGCTTCGACGTCGACGGAGCCGGCCGTGCGCCATTCGTCCAGATCAACGTAGGTGGACCAGGGGAACCGGCTCTTCAGCTCATGGGCGAGATGAACGGCCAGGGCGGTCTTGCCGATGCCGCTGATCCCACTGAGCGTGACGATCAGGGGGTGTGCGGGCCCGGAGGGCTCGTCGCGGTCGAGCGCCCGCAGCACATGGCCGGACTCGGCGTCCCTGTTCTTGAACGCCGCCTCCCCCAGCGGGAGCTGATGCCCCGTCGGCGAGGAGGACGGGAGTGGCTTGCCGCCCTCTTCCCCGCCGTGGAAGTGGAAGTGCTGCGACGTGTAGCTGCCGATCTCGCCCGCCTGGACGACGGGGCCGTGCTGCGTACCGCCGTTGACGCTGTTGCCCCAGCGGCCCCCGCCGTCACCTGTCATGGCGCGCCGCCCCGGCCGCCGGAACCGAAGTACCGGCCGCCGACCCTGTGGATCGTGTCGACCTTGCCTGCCTGGATAACCGGCTCATTGAACGTGCCGCCGCTGATCTCGTTGTAATTGTCGCCGACCTGCTGGGCGGGGACCTCCGGGGACAACTCGTCCAGCAGCGCTCGCAGTTCGGCCGCCGCCTGCGGGTCCGCGCGCAGGGTGCGGCGCAGTCGGCCGCGCCATTCCGCGCGGAGGTCATCGACGGCTTCCGTGTCGTCCTCCCGCTGGGCCACGGTCAGTTCGGCCCGGGTCACCTCCAGATCAGCGCCGACGGACTCCGCGGAGCCCCACCCTCTCGCGGCGAAGAAACGCGCCACCCGGTCGCGCGCCCCGCTCCAGCCGTCCGTCGCCATCTGCTGGACGAGCGCCGTCGCGCCGGCCGTCGCCAGTGCCACCAACTCGGCTTCCACCGGTCCCCCTTCAACCATGACGAATTGTGTCCGCTTACGAAGTACGGGAGTGAACGAGCTTACCCGTCACCGTCCCAGCAGGGCGGAGAGCGCGCCCACCGGATCGGTGTCGGGGGTGCCGCGCGGCCACCAGTCCTCCCGGCCACGGTCCGACTCGTAGCCGTACCAGAGGCCGTCACGGCCGAAGCGGAGTTGCAGTGCTTCCGTGGAGAGGTGGTTGCGCAGGGGGCGGAAGTGCGGGAAGTCGGCGGCTATGAGGGCGGGGCGGGCCCGGTCGAAGGGGCCGGCGGGCGGGTCCCAGGGCTCTTCCAGTACGGCCAGCCCCGACAGGCCGCCCTGACGCCAGGCGGCGACGGCTCGGGCCAGGTCGGTGGGGGCGCGGTGGAGTGCGGCGGCCAGGTCCCGGTAGAGGGCGCGGGTGGAGGCCGTCAGCCCGGAGCCGGGGTGGGCGGCGGCCAGGCGCACCGCGTCCTGCCAGGGGGTGAGGGCGCCGACGGGGTCGAGTCCCGTGGTGAGGAAGGTGTGGGCACGGGTCGCGGCCTCGGTGGCGAGGAGGTCGAGGGCGAGCGGGTCGGGAGCGCCGGGCGAGTGCGGGTAGACGGGCGGGCGGCCGGGGTGCGCGGGGACGGGGAACGGCGGCGGGAGCGGGGGCAGCGTGCGCGGGGCGAGGGCTGTCCGCGCGTCGACCGCGGGCATCGGCGGTGCGGTCGTGGTCCGTTCGGCCGCGGACCGGGTGGCGTTGCGGCGGGTCAGATCGGCGAGGACCTCCTGTTCGCCGCGGCCCCGGAGCAGGAAGAGGACGAACGGGTCCTCGTCGAGGAGCCGGGCCGTCTGGTAGCAGAGGGCCGCCGCGTGTTTGCAGGGGTAACCGTCGTCGGGGCAGGAGCAGTCGGGGGTGAGGTCACCCGCGGCGGGCAGCAGATCGGCGGAGGCCGCGAGGGTGTGCGGCATGGCCTTGTCGAGCAGGGCTGCGATGTGGTCCGGGCGGGCCGCGGCGGCGTCGAGAAGGTCCTCCCAGCCGGTGTCGTCGAGGGTGCGCAGACGGATCTCCGTACGGTACGGGCGCCGTCGGGAGCCGTGGACGTAGGCCATGACGCGGCCGGGGGTGACGGTGATCGCGTCGACATGGCCGCTGCCCGCGTACGTACGGCCCCGCTGGAGGCGCGCGGTGTCGAGGGCGGTGTCCTCCATGGACTCCACCCAGGCGTTGCCCCACCAGGTTTCGGCGAAGTCCCCGGTGTTACCGGGGCGAGGCGGCAGGGCGGGGAACGTCCGGCGGCGGTCGTCGTGCCGGGGTGCGCGGGGGGCGGTCATGACGGCCTCCGCAGGGAGACCAGATCGCCCAGCTCACGGTCGGTCAGCTCGGTGAGGGCCGTCTCCCCGGAGCCGAGGACGGCGTCGGCCAGGGCCTTCTTGGAGGCGAGCATCTCGGCGATCCGGTCCTCCACCGTGCCCTCGGCGATGAGCCGGTGGACCTGTACGGGCTGGGTCTGCCCGATGCGGTAGGCGCGGTCGGTGGCCTGCTCCTCCACCGCCGGGTTCCACCAGCGGTCGTAGTGGACGACATGGCCGGCCCTGGTCAGGTTGAGCCCCGTGCCCGCGGCCTTCAGCGAGAGGACGAAGACGGGCACCTCACCGGACTGGAACCGGTCGACCATGCGCTCGCGCTCCGCGACCGGTGTGCCGCCGTGGAGCAACTGGGACGGGATCGCGCGGGCCGCGAGATGGGCGGAGAGCAGCCGCGCCATCGACACGTACTGGGTGAAGATCAGGACCGAGCCGTCCTCCGTGAGGATCGTGTCGAGCAGTTCGTCGAGCAGGGCGAGCTTGCCGGAGCGGCCGGCCAGCCGGGCCGCGTCCTCCTTCAGGAACTGCGCGGGGTGGTTGCAGATCTGTTTGAGGGAGGTGAGCAGCTTCATCACCAGGCCGCGGCGGGCGATGCCCTCGGACTCCTCGATGGCCGCCATCGTCTCGCGTACGACCGCCTCGTACAGCGACGCCTGCTCCCGCGTGAGGGGGACGGGGTGGTCGCTCTCGGTCTTGGGCGGCAGCTCGGGCACGATCCCCGGGTCGGACTTCTTCCTGCGCAGCAGGAACGGCCTGACCAGGCGGGCCAGTCGCTCCACCGCTTCCTCGTTGCCGGCGTCCTTGATGTCGGCGCTCTTCGCGTTCTCCACATTCTCGACGATCCGCGCGTGGCGGGCCCGGAACGCCTTGAGGGGGCCGAGCAGCCCCGGAGTGGTCCAGTCGAGGAGGGCCCACAGCTCGGAGAGGTTGTTCTCCACGGGCGTGCCGGTCAGCGCGACCCTGGCGGGCGTGGGGATCGTGCGGAGCGCCTTGGCGGTGGACGAGAAGGGGTTCTTGACGTGCTGCGCCTCGTCGGCGACGACCATCCCCCAGGGGTGCACGGCGAGGGTCTCGGCGCTGCCGCGCATCGTGCCGTACGTGGTGAGGACGAAGCCGTCCGTCACCTCGTCCAGGGTGCGTCCCACTCCGTGGAAGCGGTGCACGGGGACGCCGGGGGCGAAGCGGGTGATCTCGCGCTGCCAGTTGCCGAGGAGCGAGGCGGGGCAGACGACCAGGGTCGGGGCGGGGCGGGCGCGGTGCAGATGGAGCGCGATGACCGTGACGGTCTTGCCGAGGCCCATGTCGTCCGCGAGGCAGCCGCCGAGGCCGAGCGAGGTCATCAGGTCCAGCCAGGCCAGGCCGCGCAGTTGGTAGTCGCGCAGGGTGGCGGCGAGCGCCGTGGGCTGGGGGACCGTCCCCGGGCCCGAGAGCAGCCGGTCGCGCAGCGCCGCCAGCGCGCCCGTCGGAACGGCCTCCACCGTCTCGCCGTCCACCTCGGCCGTGCCGGTGAGGGCGACGGCCAGCGCGTCGACGGGCTCCAGCAGGCCCAGCTCCCGCTTGCGCGCCTTGCGTACGAGCGCGGGATCGATGACGACCCACTGGTCGCGCAGGCGGACGATCGGCCGGTGCGACTCGGCGAGGGTGTTCATCTCCTGCTCGGAGAGCGGGTCGCCGTCGAGCGCCAACTGCCAGTTGAACTTGAGCAGTTCGGCACTGTCGAAGAACGGGGTGCCGTCGGTGGCCGAACCGGGCGCGGGGCGGACGACCGCGGCCGCCGTGAGCGTACGCGCCAGCTCCCGGGGCCAGTGCACCGCGACACCCGCTTCCGCGAGGCGGACCGCCCCGGGGCCGAGCAGCTCGTACAGCTCGTCCTCGGAGAGCGGCAACGCGTCGGGGACGTCGCGCTCCAGAAGCCGGGCGAGCGGCGTCCAGACCCGGGCGGCGCGGCGCAGCGCGAGCATGGCGTCGATACGGGCACGCGGTCCGAAGCTCTCGGCGCCGTCTCCCGCCCAGAGTCCGGTCGCGTCGATGACCAGCGTCGGGTCGGCCAGGCTGTGGATCTGGACGAGCGCCGCCCCGGCCCGGCGTACACGGCCGGCAGCGGTGTCGTGATCGGCGGTGGTTGCCTGGCCGGTCCGGCCCTGGGCGGTCCCCGCCGTGTCGGGCTCCGTGGCGGGCGCGGCCTCCGGGCGGTCGTGGTCGAACAGCTCGTACGCCGAGAGATCGAGGCGCAGCGAGACCCGCACCCCCGCGTCCATGCCGGCCGCCGCCTCGGCCGCCCAGGTCCTGGCACCCGGCAGATGCTGCGCGGCCCGCGCGGCGAACGGCGCCCCCGCCGCGTACGCCGCCGCCGGGGTACGCGGCAGGGAGTCGGCCACCGCGTCGAGGAAGGCACGGACGAGCGCTTCGGGTTCGGGCAGCAGGAACGGTCCGCCGCCGGGAAGCGGTACGGGGTGCGCCTCTGGCGGCATGGCCGCGGCGATGGCCCGCAACTGCGCGATGTCGTCGGCGTCGAGCGGGCCGGCCCGCCAGGCGTCGTGGTCGGAGGCGGTGAGTCCGGGGAGCAGCCGGCCACGCGCGGCCAACTGGAGCGCGTGCAGCGCCGCGGCGCCCCAGCAGGCCGACGCCGGGTGGGCGGTCCTGTCGCGCCGGGCGCGGACCAGCAGAGGGACCGCGTCGGCGACGGACATCAGCACCACGGGCACCGTGACCGCGCGGACACCGGCACCACCGACCTCGTCCCCGCCGTCACCATCCCCGCCATCACCATCCCCGGCGCCCTCGTTCCCTGCGCCCTCGTCGCGCCGTAGGACCGTCAGCTCGTCCCCCGGCTCCTCGGGCAGCTCCCCCTCGGGCGCCCAGAAGGCGACCCGGCCCTCACGCGGCAGCCCCGCGGGCAGGAAAACGGCCGCGTGGCGCACCAGCGCCGCGGTCCCGTACACGGTCATGGTCCTTCCCCTCCCGCTCCGCATCGGCCAGGATCCGATGACTCCACGAGTCTAGGCGGGGGGTCTGACACTGCCTCTCGTCAGAGCCTTTTCGCAGGTCAGCACCGCCCGTCCCAGAGTTCGCGCACGGGCACGGAGGCCACGCCGGGGCCACCGCCGAACACCATCGTCGTACGGGTGCCGCGGTCGCACGGTTCCCAGCCCGGGGCACCGGTCCGCGCGAACGCCACCCACGCCGGGTGCGTCGCGCCCGCGAGGCCGCTCGGCGGCCATGCCCCGCCGGTCAGACGTGCGGCTGGACGTGGGGCCTGGCCGGCGAAGACGGATCGGGAGAGGCGAGCCGCTCCCTCAGCGGGTCCGGCTCCAGCTCCGGCTCCGGTTCATCGGCCGATTCCGGACCTGGTCGCGGCCCCAGCTGCACGTCCCGCTCCGGTTCCGGCGCCTCGACGGACCGGTACGGCTCGGGGGAAGGAGCCGGATCCTGCCCGTGAGACGCCGGCGTCTCAGCGGCCGCGGGTGCGGATGCCTGGGCCACGCCGGAGACCGCCTTCACCGCCTGTGCTGCCTCGCCGGGCGTGGCGCGCTCCAGGAAGCGCAGCAGTTCGACGGGGAAGGGCAGGACGAGGGTGGAGTTCTTCTCCGCGGCGACGGCCACGACCGTCTGGAGCAGCCGGAGCTGCAGCGCCGCAGGCTGTCCGGACATCTGTTCGGCGGCCTCGGCGAGCTTCTTGGACGCCTGGAGCTCCGCGTCCGCGTTGATGACCCGCGCCCGCCGCTCCCGGTCGGCCTCCGCCTGACGTGCCATCGACCGCTTCATCGTCTCCGGCAGCGACACGTCCTTGATCTCGACCCGGTCGATCTGTACGCCCCAGCCGATCGACGGGCTGTCGATCATCAGTTCCAGGCCCTGGTTGAGCTTCTCCCTGTTCGACAGCAGGTCGTCCAGGTCGCTCTTGCCGATGATGGAGCGGAGCGAGGTCTGCGCCATCTGCGAGACCGCGAACCGGTAGTCCTCGACCCGGATCACCGCGTCGGCCGCGTCGACCACCTTGAAATAGATCACGGCGTCCACGCGCACGGTGACGTTGTCCCGCGTGATGCCGTCCTGGGCGGGCACCGGCATCGTCACGATCTGCATGTTGACCTTGTGGAGCTTGTCCACGAAGGGGACGACCGTGGTGAACCCGGGGCCCCTGACCCCTTCTCGCAGCCGGCCGAGGCGCAGGACCACGCCCCGCTCGTACTGCTTGACGACACGGGCCGCCGCCATGGCGTACAGCCCGCACGCGCAGATGACGGCTATGACCGCGATGACCAGTTCCTCGACCATGATGGGCCCCCTGACGCCAGACGCCGGACCGAGGTGCTGATTACCACGGTATGCCTTGTATGACCGGTGGTCGAGACACGCGGAGCAGGAAGATACCGGCGCGTAGCCCGACCGGCCGCGCTCGTGGTGCCGCGGCGGCGCCCATCCGGCAGGGTGACCAGCACATGCCCGCTTCCCGCCCGCATCCCGCCCGTTTCGCGACTTCCTCCCGCCCGCATCCCACCCCCCCCTTCCGCCCTCTTCCGCTCTCCCTCCGCTCTCCCTCCGCTCTCCCTCCGCTCTCCCTCCGCTCTCCCTCCGCAGCTTCCGAGACGAGGACCCGCCCATGTCCGTGACCGATCACCGGCGCCTCGGCATCGCCGCCGGGACCGCGCTCCTGACCCTCGCCGTCGCGGGCTGTTCCGGTCTCGGCCGGGCCGCGGTGGGCACCATCACGTACGACACCGGCCGCAAGCTCCAAGTCCAGGTGACCACCCCATCGGTCACCGGCTGTCACAAGCTGAAGCCTGTCGGTGCCGTGTTGATCAGGAACCGCACCGTGCTCGATCTCGTCGCGTATCCGACGGCCGACTGCACCGGCAAGAACACGACATACATCGCCACGACACTGTCCGATGTGATCGCCCCGGGCGCCGGGCCGTGGCGCAGCTACTCGATCGTGCACTGAGGTCCGGGCGCTGCGGCCCAGGAGCCGAGGCCCGGGCGCCGAAGACGTTCGCCGGTACGGGTTCCCGGGTACACCAGGGGTGAGGCCCGTAACGGGAGGTGTGAGAGGCATGCGCACCGGTAGTGAGCCCGTCACCGCGCGTAGCGCGCTGCGGATGCGGTTCTGGCTGAGCCTGTGGGGGCTGGTCTGGACGGCCGCCGGGACAGCGGCTTTCGTCGTGGCCGGGAGACCCGGGTGGGCGGCGGCCTGCGGCGTGCTGGTGCTGATCGTCGCGATCGATCTGACCGTGGTCCTGATACGGATCCGGCAGGGGGCGCGCTTCCAGCCGGGCCGGGATGTCCCTCCGTATCCGCCGGACCGCGGCCCCTACCCGCTGCTCACACAGGACCGGGAACGCGACCGGGACCTGGAGCGTCACCGGATGCGCCGACGGCACCGCATCGGCCATCACACCACGTGACCTCTGCGACCGGGCTGTTCCAGACCCGCCTGCTCCAGGGATCGCCTGCTCCAGGGCCTGTCTCGAAAGCCCCTAGCTGTCCGAAGCGTTCGAGTCGAAGCGCGCCGCCTGCAGATACTCCGGCTTGGGGTCGAGTGCGGCGGCGAGTCTGAAGTGCCGCTTCGCCTGCTCCGGCCGCCCCGACCGCTCGAACGTACGCGCGAGCGCGAAGTGCGCGAACGCGTTGTCCGGCTCCCGCTCCAGGACGAGTTCGAACTCCAGCTCGGCGGGGCGCAGTTGGGCGGCGGCGAAGAAGGCGCGAGCGCGCAGCAGCCGGGCCGCGGTGTTCTCCGGGTGGGACGCGATCACCGAGTCCAGCAGTTTGACCGCCCCGCGCGGATCACGCGCGGCGAGGAGCTGCTCCGCCGCGCGGTAGTCGATGATGTGGGTCTCCGGGCTCTCTGGCACGTTCGCATCCTTCCCTGACTTCGCGCTCTCAACGCCGCACACGGCGACGCTATTCCTCACACCATGTCCCCGGGCCCCGGCGCCCGCTCCCCTGTCCGTACCGGGGTCAGCCGTGCGCCGCGGCGCGTTCCTTCGCGGTCCGCCACACCGTGCGGACCTGAGGCTCCAACCGCTCCAGCGGGCCGTCGTTGTCGATGACGACGTCGGCGACGGCGCGGCGCGCCGCGCGGGTGGCCTGCGCCGCCATCCGCTCGCGCGCCTCGCGCTCCGTCATCCCACGCAGCCGTACGAGCCGGTCGAGCTGGGTCTCGGGGGTGGCGTCGACGACCACGACGAGGTCGTACAGCGCCGCCATGCCGTTCTCGACGAGCAGCGGTACGTCATGGACCACGATCGCGTCCGCGCCCGCCGCCGCCTCCAACTCGGCCGAGCGCGCCCGCACCAGTGGGTGCACGATCGCGTTCAGCGCCCGCAGCCGCTCGGGGTCGCCGAAGACGATCCGTCCGAGTCCCGGCCGGTCGAGGGCGCCGTCGGGAGTGCGGACGTCCGGGCCGAACTCGGCGATCACGGCTGTCAGCCCCGGCGTTCCGGGCGCCACCACCTCCCGGGCGATCCGGTCGGAGTCGATCAGTACTGCTCCGAATCCGGTCAGCAGACGGGAGACCTCACTCTTTCCCGAACCGATTCCGCCGGTAAGTCCCAACCTCAGCATGGAGTCAGCCTAGGGCCTCATGAGAGACCGCAGGCCGACTCCCCCGGCCAGGCGGGGGCGGGGCGTTACGCGCCGCCGTCGCCCTCCCGCTCCGCGAGGAACTTCTCGAACTCGCGCCCGATCTCATCGGCCGACGGCAACTCCGCCGGTTCGGCGACCAGGCTGCCCCGGGTCTCGGCGCCCGCCATCGCGTCGAACTGGTGCTCAAGGCCCTGCACCATCGTGACCAGTTCCTCGTCGCCCTCGCCGAGCTGCCGCTCGATCTCGGTCTGGGTGCGCTGCGCCTCCGTGCGCAGGGAGTGTGCGACGCTCGGCAGCACCAGCCCCGTCGCGGCCGTGATCGCCTCCAGGGCGGTCAGCGCCGCGTCCGGGTACGAGGACCTGGCGACGTAGTGCGGGACGTGCGCGGCGACGCCGAGCACGTCGTGCTCCGACTCCATCAGCCGGTACTCGACCAGCGACTCGGCGCTGCCCGGCACCTGTGCCTCGTCGAACGGGCCGCGGTGACCCGGCATGAGGTCGGTGCGGTTGCCGTGCGGGGTGATGCCGACGGGACGCGTGTGCGGCACGCCCATCGGGATGCCGTGGAAGTTGACCGACAGCCGGACGCCGAGGCGTTCGACGATCTGCCGTACGGCCACGGCGAAGCGCTCCCACTCCACGTCCGGTTCGGGGCCCGACAGCAGGAGGAACGGGGCGCCCGTGGCGTCCTGGACCAGTCGCACGTCGAGCGTGGGCGTCTCGTAATCCGTCCAGCGGTCCCGCCGGAACGTCAGGAGCGGGCGCCGCGCCCGGTAGTCGACCAGCCTGTCGTGGTCGAAACGGGCCACCACCTGGTGGGGCAGCGACTCCAGCAGGTTCTCGACGATCTGGTCGCCGGTCTCCCCCGCGTCGATGTAGCCGTCGAAGTGGTACAGCATGACCAGGCCCGCCGACTCCTGCGCCAGCGCCATGTCGACGACGGCGAGGCCCTTGGGCTCCCACTCGTACAAACCCTGCGGATCAAGCACGGTTACCGCTCCTCCTCGTGTTCATAACGAAGAACGCGTCATGGGGCGCAGGCATTCCCCACGTCCCACCCACCTAACCCATCCGACCCGCCTCGCCGCGACGACCGTCCTGTCGGCCTTCTCCTCGAAGAAGGACGCGTGGCCACGGGTGTTGACGTCGCGGTGGCCGAACACCTCTCCGGGCAGGCCCGGTTCACGGCCGGATCCGGTGCGCCACGGTCCGCCGGACGGTCGGGGCGCGGTCCGTCAGTCCGCCGGACGGTCGGGGCGCGGTCCGCCGGACGACCCCGTGCGGACACGCGTAAGGCCCGCTCCCCCGAGGGGAACGGGCCTTACGTTCAAGCGGTCCTGCTACCTACAGCACAGTGCCGGAGCGTCAGCTCTGGCCGCCGGCCAGCTTCTCGCGCAGCGCAGCCAGGGCCTCGTCCGACGCCAGGGCGCCGGAGTTGTCCGCCGACTCCGAGGAGTACGAGCCACCGCCGCCGCCACCGGAGGCGGCCGGAGCGTTGCCCCCGCCGGCGGGCGCGGCAGCACCCTCGGCAGCGGCAGCCTCGTCGGCCTCGCGGGACTTGATGACCTGGGCCTGGTGCTGCTCGAAGCGCGACTGCGCCTCGGCGTACTGGCCCTCCCACGCCTCGCGCTGGGTCTCGAAGCCCTCGAGCCAGTCGTTGGTCTCGGGGTCGAAGCCCTCGGGGTAGATGTAGTTGCCCTGGTCGTCGTAGGACGCGGCCATGCCGTAGAGCGTCGGGTCGAACTCGACCGAGGCCGGGTCGCTGCCGAAGGACTCGTTGGCCTGCTTCAGCGAGAGGCTGATGCGGCGGCGCTCCAGGTCGATGTCGATGACCTTGACGAAGATCTCGTCGTTGACCTGGACGACCTGCTCCGGAATCTCCACGTGGCGCTCGGCCAGCTCGGAGATGTGGACCAGACCCTCGATGCCCTCGTCGACGCGGACGAACGCGCCGAAGGGAACGAGCTTGGTGACCTTGCCGGGAACGACCTGGCCGATCTGGTGCGTCCGGGCGAACTGCTGCCACGGGTCTTCCTGCGTCGCCTTGAGCGACAGGGAGACACGCTCGCGGTCCATGTCCACGTCGAGAACCTCGACGGTGACTTCCTGGCCGACCTCGACAACCTCGGAGGGGTGGTCGATGTGCTTCCAGGACAGCTCGGAGACGTGCACGAGACCGTCGACGCCGCCGAGGTCCACGAACGCACCGAAGTTGACGATCGAGGAGACGACGCCGGAGCGGACCTGGCCCTTCTGCAGGGTCGTGAGGAAGGTCTGACGGACCTCGCTCTGGGTCTGCTCCAGCCAGGCACGGCGGGACAGGACCACGTTGTTGCGGTTCTTGTCCAGCTCGATGATCTTGGCCTCGAGCTCCTTGCCCACGTAGGGCTGGAGGTCGCGGACGCGGCGCATCTCGACGAGGGAGGCCGGCAGGAAGCCACGGAGGCCGATGTCGAGGATGAGTCCACCCTTGACGACCTCGATGACGGTGCCGGTGACGATCCCGTCCTCTTCCTTGATCTTCTCGATCGTGCCCCAGGCGCGCTCGTACTGCGCACGCTTCTTGGACAGGATGAGACGGCCTTCCTTGTCCTCCTTCTGGAGAACCAGGGCCTCGATCTCATCGCCCACGGCGACGACCTCATTGGGGTCGACGTCGTGCTTGATGGAAAGCTCGCGGGACGGGATGACGCCTTCGGTCTTGTAACCGATGTCGAGCAGGACCTCGTCCCGGTCGACCTTCACGATGACGCCGTCGACGATGTCGCCGTCGTTGAAGTACTTGATCGTCTCGTCGATCGCGGCGAGGAAAGCTTCCTCGTTACCGATGTCGTTGACCGCAACCTGCGGGGTGGTGGCGGTGGTCTCGGTGCTGCTCGTCATGTGGGAAAGGGCTCCGGTGCGGACAGTGAGTCGTAGGTACTGCTACGCCGGGAGCCCGTATCGGCACCTGCAAGTACCCGGACAGCCAAGGGAGCGCCGTCCCCGAAAAACCAGGGAAAGCGCCTCGCCGACCGAGGAAAACCCACTTACAGAGTGCGAGCGCGGCTGCTACGTCTGAGGCGCGCAAGCCCGCAGCGCAACCTTTAGCATACGGGGGCAGCGGGGCACGGTCAATGCGCGAAGGCGCACACCCGGGGCGGAACGTCCCATACCCGGCACAAACTGCGTTTGATGAGGCCACAAGGGCCTCCGCCCGCACCCTACGACGACGGACATGATGATCCAAGAGCAGCGAGAACAGGCCGAGCAGGCAGCGGCGCACGGCACCGGCGCGCCGGAGCCCGAATCCGAGGCGACCCGCCGCGACTCCGGCGAGACGGAGAGCAGCCGCGCCAACCGGGGCTGGTGGGACAGGAACGCCGACGACTACCAGGTCGAGCACGGCAGCTTCCTCGGCGACGACCGCTTCGTCTGGTGCCCCGAGGGGCTCGACGAGGTGGAGGCCGAGCTGCTGGGCCCGGCCGAGGGGCTGCGCGGCCGGGACGTCCTGGAGATCGGGGCGGGCGCCGCGCAGTGCTCGCGCTGGCTGGCGGCGCAGGGCGCGCGTCCGGTGGCGCTGGACCTCTCGCACCGCCAGCTCCAGCACGCGCTGCGCATCGCGGAGGGGCGCGCCCTCACCTTCCCGCTGGTGCAGGCGGACGCGGGGACGCTGCCCTTCCGGGACGGCTCCTTCGACCTGGCCTGCTCGGCGTACGGCGCGATCCCCTTCGTGGCGGACCCGGTGAAGGTGTTCCGCGAGGTACGGCGGGTCCTGCGGCCGGGCGGGCGCTGGGTCTTCTCGGTGACGCACCCGGTGCGCTGGGCGTTCCCCGACGAGCCGGGGCCCGAGGGCCTGACCGCGGGGGCGTCGTACTTCGACCGCACCCCGTACGTGGAGCAGGACGACGCGGGGAACGCGGTCTACGTGGAGCACCACAGGACCCTCGGCGACCGGGTACGGGACGTGGTGAGCGGCGGTTTCCGGCTGGTCGACGTGGTGGAGCCGCAGTGGCCGGTGTGGAACACGCAGGAGTGGGGCGGCTGGTCCCCGCTGCGCGGCGCGCTGATCCCGGGGACGGCGATCTTCGTCTGCGAGCGCGACTGAGGTACGCGACGGTACGCGGCCGGGGTACGCGACTGAAGTACGCGCCGGTACGCGGCTGAGATACCCGGCCGAGGTACGCGCCGGTACGTGGCGGGCGGCTCCGTACGACACTGGGCGGGTGATCCGCGACGACATCCTCGGCAGCCTGCCCGTACGTACCGCCGTCCCCGCGCTGGAGCGCGCCCTCGACGCGCACGGCTGCGCGGTGCTGTGCGCGCCACCGGGCACGGGCAAGACGACGCTGGTGCCGCTGGTCCTGGCCGGGCTGCTCGGGCGGGGCCCGGTACGCCGCGTGATCGTCGCGGAGCCGCGGCGGATCGCGGCGCGCGCGGCGGCCCGCCGGATGGCGTGGCTGCTGGGCGAGCGGGTCGGGGAGCGCGTGGGTTTCACCGTGCGCGGGGAGCGCGCGGTGGGGCGCGACACGGTGGTGGAGGTGGTGACCACCGGGGTGCTGCTGCAACGCCTCCAGCGTGACCAGGAGCTGGCCGGGGTCGACGCGGTGATCCTCGACGAGTGCCATGAGCGTCATCTCGACGCGGACACCGCGGCGGCCTTCCTGCTGGACGTACGGGCGGCGCTCAGGCCCGAGCTGCGGCTGGTGGCGGCGTCGGCGACCACCGACGCGGCGGGGTGGGCGCGGCTGCTCGGGGACGCGCCGGTGGTGACGGCGACCGGTGTGTCGTATCCGGTGGAGACGGTGTGGGCGCCGCCCCCGGGGTCGGTGCGGCCGCCGCACGGGATGCGGGTCGATCCGGCGCTGCTGGCACATGTGGCGTCGGTGGTGCGCCGGGCGCTGGCCGAGCGCGTCGGCGACGTGCTGTGCTTCCTGCCGGGGGTGGGCGAGATCGGCCGGGTGGCCGGGCTGCTCGGAGAGTGCGGCGCCGAGGTGCTGCAGGTGCACGGCCGGGCGCCCGCCGCCGTGCAGGACGCGGTGCTGGCGGGCTCGTCGGCGGGCCGCCGGGTGGTGCTGGCCACGGCGGTGGCCGAGTCGAGCCTGACGGTGCCGGGGGTACGGGTCGTCGTGGACGCCGGGCTGGCGCGCGAGCCCCGTACGGATCACGCGCGGGGGCTGAGCGCGCTGACGACGGTACGGGTGTCACAGGCGGGCGCCGGGCAGCGCGCGGGGCGGGCCGGGCGTGAGGCGCCCGGAACGGTCTACCGCTGCTGGTCCGAGGCCGAGGACGGCCGGCTGGCGCGCTTCCCCTCCCCCGAGATCAAGGTCGCGGATCTGGCGGCCTTCGCGCTCCAGGCGGCGTGCTGGGGAGACCCGTCGGCGGCGGGTCTCGCGCTGCTGGACGCGCCGCCCGCCGGGGCGCTGGCGGCGGCGCGCTCCGTGCTGGCCGCGATCGGCGCGGTGGACGGGGACGGCCGGGCCACGGAGCGGGGTGTGCGGATGGCGGGGCTCGGCCTGCACCCCCGGCTCGCGCGGGCGCTCCTGGACGGCGCGCGGCAGGTGGGCGCGCGCCGGGCGGCGGAGGTGGTGGCGCTGCTGAGCGAGGAGCCGCCGCGGGCGTACGGGGACGACCTGGCGGCGGCGTGGCGTACAGCGCGCGGCGGCGGGGGCGGAGCCGGGAGCGGTGGGACGGACGGAAGGCCCGGCGGGGACGCGTACGCCGCGCGCTGGCGCCAGGAGGTGCGGCGGCTGTCCTCCTCCGTAGGAGGCGGGCAGCCCCGACGAGCGGGAGGCGGGGCCGGCTCCGACGACGCCGCGGCCGGGCTGGTCACCGCGCTCGCCTTCCCGGAGCGGGTCGCCCGCGCGCGGGGCGAGGGGGCGTTCCTCATGGTCTCGGGGACGGGGGCCGAACTGGGTCAGGGGTCGGGGCTGCGGAGCGCGGGCTGGCTGGCGGTGGCGGTCGCCGACCGGCCCGCCACCGCGGCGTCGGCGCGGGTGCGGCTGGCCGTCGTCATCGACGAGGACACCGCGCGGGAGGCGGCCGGTCACGTCTACGCCGAGGGCGAGGAGGTCCGCTGGGAGGGCGGCGAGGTGGTCGCCAGGCGGGTGGCGCGGCTGGGCGCGGTGGAACTGTCCGTACGCCCGTTGCGGCAGCCGGACCCCGGTCTCGTACGGCAGGCGCTGCTGGCCGGTCTGGAGCGGGAGGGGCTGGGGCTGCTGCGCTGGACGCGCGACGCCGAGGCGTTGCGCGAGCGGCTGGGGTTCCTCCACCGGGAGCTGGGCGGCGGCTGGCCGGACGTCTCGGACGGGGCGCTGCTGGCGAGGGCGGACGCGTGGCTGGAGCCTGAACTGTCCCGGGCCCGGCGCCGCGCGGATCTGGGGCGGCTGGACGCGGGGCAGGCGCTGCGGCGGCTGCTGCCGTGGTCGACCGGGGAGGCGGCGCGTCTGGACGAGCTGGCGCCGGAGCGGATCGAGGTGCCGAGCGGTTCGCGGGTACGGGTGGAGTACGGGGGGCCGCAGCCGGTGCTGGCGGTGAAGCTCCAGGAGTTGTTCGGGCTGCGGGACACGCCCCGGGTCGCCGGGGAGGCGGGCGTTCCGGTGCTGGTGCACCTGCTCTCGCCGGCGGGGCGGCCCGCGGCGGTGACGGCGGACCTGGCGTCGTTCTGGCAGGACGGCTACCGGGCGGTGCGGGCGGAGCTGCGGGGCCGCTATCCGCGCCACCCCTGGCCGGAGGACCCGTCGACGGCGGTGGCGACGCGCCGCCTCAACAGCCGGCGCTGACCCGGGAACGGGCTGGGGCCGGCGTGCGGAGGAGTCCGCTCACCGGCCCCGGCCCGTGCGGTGGTTCAGGCGACCGTCAGCTCGACGATCAGGGTGGCGCCGCCCTCGGTCCCGATTCGGAGCAGGAACGTGCCGGCCGTGTCGCCCGCGAAGATCTTCGGGAGCTGGAGGACACCGTCGGCGTCGGTCGTCAGCTCCGTCAGGGTGCGCAGCGGGTTGCCGTCGGCGTCCTTGAAGTAGGGGCTGTCGGTGGGGGCGGTGTCGTCGGTCGCGGAGGTGACGAAGGCGGCGGTCGCGGCCACGCTCGGGGCGGCGGCTCCCTGGTAGGTCGCCTTGACCTCGACCGGGGCGGCGAACTCGGCGCCGGGCGCGGCGGTCAGCGCCGTGTCGGCGGTCCTGGCCAGCCCGTCGGCCTTCCGGGCCGTCACGGTCGCCGTGTGGTCGACGCCCGCGATGTCCTCGTTGCCGACGACGGTGGCGCGGATCGTGAACGTGCCGGTCCGCTCACCAGCCCGGACGGCCGGTGCGGCCGCAGAACCGTTTTCGCCGGTGACGACGGTCAGCCTGGCCGTGCCGAGCGGGAAGCGGGCGTCGGTGTCGCCGACGATCTCGAACCGTACGGACACGCCGGCGACGGGCTTGCCCGCCGCGTCCGTGGCGCGCACCGAGGCGCTTTCGGTGAACCGGCTGCCCGCCACCGCGGTGGTCTTGGCCGTGCCGGTCCTCACGAGCGTCTTGACGACGGGCTTGGGGGCGGGTGTGCCGGGGGTTCCGCTGTCGCCCGGGGAGGGAGTGGTGGTGCCGCCGCCGGGGGGTGTCGGCTCGGGGCTGCCGGGCTCGGTCGCCGGCGGCTTCGAAGGGGCCGTGCCGCCGGGCGTGTTCGGGGTGGCAGGCTTGCTCGGCTTCGTCGCGGCGGGCTTCGGGGTGACGGTGCTGGGCGCCGGGATCGGAGTCCGGGTCGGGGTGGGGCTCGGCCGCGTGGTCGTGGGGCTGCCGGGGCCGCTGCCGACGGGCAGCACACCCTGGCCGTCCGGGACCTCGTGGCTGCCGTTCTTGTAGTACCGGAACCAGGTCAGGACCGTGTTCAGGTACTCCCGCGACTGGTTGTAGCCGAGGATCGCCCGGTGGAGATCGTCCTCGACGGAGAGATCGCGGTCCCCCGCGCAGAGGTAGTAGGCCGCCGCGAGCGCCGCGTCGTAGATGTTGTTGGGGTCCTTGCGGCCGTCGCCGTTGCCGTCCTGGCCCCAGGTCGCCCAGGTGGACGGGATGAACTGCATGGGGCCGACGGCGCGGTCGTGCGTGGCGTCCCCGTCGTACTGGCCGTTGTCGGTGTCGGAGATGTTGGCGAAGCCGACGCCGTTGAGGACCGGGCCGAGGATGGGCGCGGTCGTGGTGCCGTTGGCGTCGACCTGGCCGCCGCGCGCCTGGCCCGACTCGACCTTCCCGATGGCGGCGAGGAGTTGCCACGGCAGGTTGCAGCCGGGCTTGTCCTCCGTGAGGGTCTGTTCCGCCCTCTTGTACGCGGCCAGAACCGTGGCCGGTATGCCCGCTTCCGCCGGACCCGTGGCCGGCAGGTCTATCGAGGTGCCCGGCTTGTCCGGGGTGGTGAGCGGCGGAAGCTCGGTGTAGTACGGGGAGTTGCCGGTGACCGCGGTGTCGGGGGACGGCGTCGCGTCGGCGGCCTGGGACCCGCTCGTACCCGTGTCCGTGGGGATGGCGCCGGGCGCCTGGGACGCGGAGAGGGCCGCGATGGCGGCGGCGGCCACGGCGGTGGTGGTCGCGCCTCTGCGCAGTCTGCTGCCGAATAGCGCTGGCATGGGTCGGGCCCCTCCCCGTGGACGGCTGTTCGCGCTCCCCGCGCGAGGACTCAGGCGACCCTATGTCAACTCCTGGCCCCAGCACACCGGTCGGTCGGCCGTTTTCACCAGTTCGCCACCTCGGCGTCGCCCAGTTGCCCGTACCGCCCGCGACCGCTTGTGCCCACTTTCCCCTTCCGTCCTCTCCGCCCCCTCTGTCCCCGTCTGTGCGGCCGGCCCCGCCGCCCGTCGTCGGAACGCCGGTGAGGGCGCACGCGGCGACGGGCGGCGGGGCCGGGAAGAAGCGGGGACGGGGAAGCGGTGGCGGGTCGGGGAACGGTGCGGCCGGGACGCGGAGGCGGCGCTTCGGGTCAGTGCGCCGCGGACTCCCAGTCGGTGCCCACACCGATCGACACGTCCAGCGGCGCGCGCAGCTCGACCGCGCTCGGCATCTCGCGGCGCAGCAGCTCCTCCACCCGCTCCCGCTCGCCCGGGGCGATCTCCAGGACGATTTCGTCATGGACCTGGAGGAGCATCCGGGAGGTGAGGCCCGCCTGCTCCATCGCCCGGTCGACCTTGAGCATCGCGACCTTCACGATGTCCGCCGCGGTGCCCTGGATGGGCGCGTTGAGCGCCATCCGCTCGGCCATCTCACGGCGCTGGCGGTTGTCGCTGTTCAGGTCGGGGAGATAGCGGCGCCGGCCCAGCATCGTCTCTGTGTAGCCCGTTGCCCTGGCCTCCACGACCGCGCGGTGCAGATAGTCCCGTACCCCGCCGAAACGCTCGAAGAACGTGTCCATCAGGCCACGCGCCTCGGCGGCCTCGATGGTGAGCTGCTGGGAGAGGCCGAACGCCGAGAGACCGTACGCAAGTCCGTACGACATCGCCTTGATCTTGCGGCGCATCTCCGGGTCGACCGCGGACTTCTCCACCCCGAACACCTGGGAGGCGACGGTGGTGTGCAGGTCCTCACCGGAGGTGAACGCCTCGATCAGACCCGCGTCCTCGGAGAGGTGGGCCATCACCCGCAGCTCGATCTGGCTGTAGTCCGCCGTCATCAGCGACTCGTAGCCCTCACCGACGACGAAGCCGCGACGGATCGCCCGGCCCTCGTCGGTACGGACCGGAATGTTCTGGAGGTTGGGGTCGGTGGAGGAGAGCCTGCCGGTGGCGGCCACGGTCTGGTTGAACGTGGTGTGGATCCGGCCGTCGGCCGCGATCGTCTTGATCAGCCCCTCGACCGTGACCCGCAGCTTCGCCTGCTCCCGGTGGCGCAGCATGATCACCGGCAGCTCGTGCTCCGTCTGAGCGGCGAGCCAGGCCAGCGCGTCGGCGTCCGTGGTGTAACCGGTCTTGGTCTTCTTGGTCTTGGGCAGGCCCAGCTCACCGAAGAGGACTTCCTGGAGCTGCTTGGGCGAGCCCAGGTTGAACTCGTGGCCGACAGCGGCGTGCGCCTCCTTGACGGCCTGCTGCACGGCGCCCGCGAACTGCTGCTCCATGGCCTCCAGATGCGCCCGGTCCGCGGCGATGCCGTGCCGCTCAAGACGGGCCAGCAGGACGGAGGTGGGCAGCTCGACCTCGTCGAGCAGTTCGGTGGCACCCACCTCGCCAAGACGCTCGGTGAACGCGCCGCCCAGATCGAGGACCGCGCGGGCCTGCGCCATCAGCGCGTCGGCCTCCGCCTGCTCGTCCGTACCGAAGGCGAGCTGCCCGTCCGAGGCCGCGGGGGCCAGCTCGCGGCCCAGGTACTCGACCGCGAGGGCGTCCAGCGCGAAGGAGCGGCGGCCCGGCTTGACCAGATAGGCGGCCAGGGCCGTGTCCATCGTGACACCGCCGACCCGCCAGCCGTGCTCGGGCGCGACCCGCATCACACCCTTCGCGTTGTGCATCACCTTCGGGCGGTCGGCCGCGTCGAGCCACGCGGCGAAGGCCCGCTCGTCGGCCTCGTCGAGCTGCGTCGGGTCGAACCAGGCCGCCGCACCGCCCGCCGCGGCGAGCGCGACCTCGGTGACGCTGCCCGTGCCCAGCGCCCACGTGTCGGCGGTGGCGACACCCAGCGGCTCCTCACCGTGGGCCGCCAGCCAGGGGGCCAGCTCGCCGGAGCCCAGCACCGCACCGTCCAGCTCGACACCCGCGGCGGGCGCCGGGGCCTCGTCCTCCGCGGCCCCCGGGTCCACGGCGAGCAGCCGCTCGCGCAGGCTCGGGTTACGGATCTCCAGCACGTCGAGGACGCCCTTGAGCGCCTCACGGTCGTACGGAGCGCGCTCCAGGTCCCCCGGGGCCTTGGACAGCTCGACGTCACGGACCATCTCCGTGAGCCGGCGGTTGAGCTTGACGGACTCCAGGTGGTCGCGGAAGTTCTGCCCCGCCTTGCCCTTGACCTCCTCGGCACGCTCCACCAGCGCGTCGAACGAACCGAACTGGTTGATCCACTTCGCCGCGGTCTTCTCACCGACCCCCGGAATACCGGGAAGATTGTCGGACGGGTCGCCGCGCAGGGCCGCGAAATCCGGATACTGCGCGGGCGTCAGCCCGTACTTCTCCTGGACCTTCTCCGGAGTGAACCGCGTCAGCTCCGAGACGCCCTTCGTCGGATACAGCACCGTCGTGTGCTCACTGATGAGCTGGAACGAGTCCCGGTCACCCGTGACGATCAGCACCTCGAAGCCCGCCGCCTCCGCCTGCGTGGCCAGCGTCGCGATGACATCGTCCGCCTCGAAGCCGTCGATCGCGAACCGGTCCGCGCGCATCGCGTCCAGCAGCTCACCGATCAGCTCGACCTGCCCCTTGAACTCGTCGGGCGTCTTCGAACGGTTCGCCTTGTACTCCGGGAACTCCTCGGACCGCCACGTCTTGCGGGACACGTCGAACGCCACCGCGAAATGCGTGGGCGCCTCGTCACGCAACGTGTTCGCCAGCATCGACGCGAAGCCGTAGATGGCATTGGTCGGCTGACCCGTCGCGGTCGTGAAATTCTCCGCGGGCAGCGCGAAGAACGCCCGGTACGCCAAGGAGTGCCCGTCCATGAGGAGCAGGCGTGGACGGTTGTCTGCGGTCTTCTTCGATGCTGTCTCAGCCACGGGTCCGATCCTGCCACGCCCCACTGACAATCCCGACCGGCCCCACCCGCCACCCCGCACCAGGACCGCCCCCCGAGCCGCCCGCGCACCGCCCCGGACCACCGCGAACCCACCACCGGCAACCGGCTGCCGCACCACCTCCGGGGCCTCGGCCCACGGTTGTCGGTGGCCCGTGACAGGATCGGACCCGTACGCGAAAAACCCACGCCCGAGGGAGAGCGCGATGGCCAGCAAGCCGCCCACAGGTGATCCGGTCCAGGACGCGCCCCGGATCGCGCCGCCCAAACACGCGGCGGCGGGACTCCCCGCCATCGGACACACCCTCCGCATCGCCCAGCAGCAGATGGGTGTGCGGCGCACCGCGCAGACCCTCCTCAAGGTCAACCAGAAGAACGGCTTCGACTGCCCCGGCTGCGCCTGGCCCGAAGGCGACCACCGGCACACCGCGGAATTCTGCGAGAACGGCGCGAAGGCCGTCGCCGAAGAGGCCACCCTGCGCCGCGTCACCCCCGACTTCTTCGCCGCACACCCCGTCGCCGACCTCGCCACCCGCAGCGGCTACTGGCTGGGACAGCAAGGCCGGATCACCCAGCCGATGCTCCTCGACCGGGACCCCGAGGGCCACGCCGCCGACCACTACACACCGGTGAGCTGGGAACGGGCCTTCGCGATCATCGCCGAGGAACTGACCGCGCTCGGCTCCCCCGACGAGGCCCTCTTCTACACCTCGGGCCGCACCAGCAACGAAGCGGCGTTCCTGCTCCAGCTCTTCGCCCGCGAGTTCGGCACGAACAACCTGCCGGACTGCTCCAACATGTGCCACGAATCCTCCGGCTCCGCCCTCTCGGAGACCATCGGCATCGGCAAGGGCAGCGTCTCCCTCGAAGAC
Organism: Streptomyces sp. NPDC059092; assembly: GCF_042756365.1. Classification (NCBI taxonomy): domain Bacteria; kingdom Bacillati; phylum Actinomycetota; class Actinomycetes; order Kitasatosporales; family Streptomycetaceae; genus Streptomyces; species Streptomyces sp. NPDC059092. The sequence goes on along the minus strand of NZ_JBHZEJ010000045.1, from coordinate 26,036 downwards.
ATGCACCAGGCCGACCTGATCATCGTCGCCGGACAGAACCCGGGCACCAACCACCCCCGGATGCTCTCCGCCCTGGAGAAGGCCAAAGCCGCCGGCGCGAAAATCATCTCGGTGAACCCACTGCCCGAAGCCGGCACCGAACGGTTCAAGAACCCGCAGACCCCCCAGGGCATGCTCAAGGGCGCCGCCCTCAACGACCTCTTCCTCCAGATCCGCATCGGCGGCGACCAGGCCCTCTTCCGCCTGCTCAACAAACTCGTCCTGGAGACCCCCGGCGCCGTCGACGAGGCATTCGTCCGCGAACACACCCACGGGTACGAGGAGTTCACCGCCGCCGCACGAGAAGCCGACTGGGACCAGACCCTGGCCGCCACCGGCCTGACCCGCCCCGAGATCGAACAGGCCCTCGCCCTCGTCCTCGCCTCGAAGCGCACCATCGTCTGCTGGGCCATGGGCCTCACCCAGCACAAACACTCCGTGCCCACCATCCGCGAGGTCGTCAACTTCCTCCTGCTGCGCGGCAACATCGGCCGCCCCGGAGCCGGCGTCTGCCCCGTACGCGGCCACTCCAACGTGCAGGGCGACCGCACCATGGGCATCTTCGAACGGCCCGCCCCGGCCTTCCTCGACGCCCTCGACCGCGAGTTCGGCATCACCTCCCCGCGCCACCACGGCTACGACGTCGTACGGTCCATAGAGGCGCTCCGCGACGGCGAGGCCAAGGTCTTCTTCGCGATGGGCGGCAACTTCGTCGCCGCCACCCCCGACACCCTCGTCACCGAAGCCGCCATGCGCCGCGCGAGCCTCACCGTCCACGTCTCGACCAAACTCAACCGCTCCCACGCCGTCACCGGCGCCCGCGCCCTGATCCTGCCCACCCTCGGCCGCACCGACAAGGACTTCCAGGCCGGCGTCCGGCAGATCGTCACCGTCGAGGACTCCATGGGCATGGTGCACGCCTCACGCGGCAACCTGCCGCCCGCGAGCCCCCACCTGCTCTCCGAACCGGCCATCGTCGCCCGCCTCGCCCGCGCCACCCTCGGCCCCAAGTCCCTCACCCCGTGGGAGGACTTCGAGAAGGACTACGCCACCATCCGCGACCGGATCGCCCGCGTCGTCCCCGGCTTCGAGGACTTCAACGCCCGCGTCGCCCACCCCGGCGGCTTCGCCCTCCCGCACGCCCCGCGCGACGAGCGCCGCTTCCCGACCGCCACCGGCAAGGCCAACTTCACCGCCGCCCCCGTGGAGTACCCGAAGCTGCCCGCAGGCCGGCTGCTGCTCCAGACCCTGCGCTCCCACGACCAGTACAACACCACCATCTACGGCCTCGACGACCGCTACCGCGGCATCAAGGGCGGCCGCAGGATCGTCATGGTCAACCCCGAGGACGCCGCCGAACTGGGCCTCGCCGACGGCTCGTACACCGACCTGGTCAGCGAATGGACCGACGGCGTGGAGCGCCGCGCCCCCGGCTTCCGCGTCGTCCACTACCCCACCGCCCGCGGCTGCGCCGCCGCGTACTACCCGGAGACCAACGTGCTGGTCCCGCTGGGCGCCACCGCCGACACGAGCAACACCCCGGCGAGCAAGTCCGTGGTCGTGCGCTTCGAGTAAAAGCCACCCGGGTCCTGTCCGGCGCGATGCCGCCCGCCCGGGCAGGACCCGGACGGGGCCCGCCGGAGAGGCCCTAAGCGTTCGCTCAGCCATCTGGTACACAGGACGGTGCACGCCGCACACACAAGCGAACACCGCAGCCGATCGGAGCCTGGCCCATGGGTGAGCAGACCCCTGTGAAGTTCCCGCAGGACGTCCTCGACGAATACGCCGCGCTGGGCGTCGATCTGACCGCACTCTTCTCCGCCGGGCACCTCGGCGACCGGATGGGGGTCCAGATCGTCGAAGCGTCCGCCGAGCGCGTCGTCGGCACCATGCCCGTCGAGGGCAACACCCAGCCGTACGGCCTGCTCCACGGCGGCGCCTCCGCCGTACTCGCCGAAACCCTCGGCTCGATCGGCTCGATGCTGCACGGCGGCCCCCGCAAGATCGCCGTCGGCGTCGACCTCAACTGCACCCACCACCGCGGCGCGCGCAGCGGCCTGGTCACCGGCGTCGCCACCCCCGTCCACCGCGGCCGCTCCACCGCGACGTACGACATCGTCATCACCGACGAACACGGCAAGCGGGTCTGCACCGCCCGGCTGACCTGCCTGCTCCGCGACGCGGCGGACGGACCCGCCGGAGCCACCGGAGCCACCGCGCCGCGATAGTCACCACGGCCCTCTTGTACGGACCGGCAGCACCACCTACCTTGCCCCCATGGTCTCGGGCGGACGGCGCGGATCCGGCGCGGGCGGGCAGAACACCCCCGCACGGATCCCGCCCGTCCGCGCGCCCGCAACCACCCCGCCGACCGCCCGTGCCGCGCCGATCGCGGCCCCCGCGCCGACCGGCCGCACAAGCGGAGGCAACAGCTCCGCAATCACGGCGCTCTCCGCCCGTAACGCCCCCGCACCGCGCCGCCCCACGTCCGCCGGACCACGTACAGCACGAAACGGCGCCAACAGCGTTACAGGGAACGGGTACCGGCCCCCGTAACCTCCCCCAGGCCTCATCGAACACGCGCGCGACCGTCCCCACTCGACATCACCCTGTGTAACAACCAGGTGAACGAGGATCCACCCGCTGCCCGCGAGGAACGCCCGGCTGCCCGTTTCCCTCCCCACCTGTGCCCGATCAGACCGTCAGCACCAAAAAGCACCCAAGTCCCTTAGCGGAACTGCGGGTTCTCACGATGTGGTCGAAATTCGGAGCGCACCGAAGCTCCACATACGCACGGAATGCACCCACCTGGTGTTCGTCCCGGCATAACAAGACAGTCACATCCTGACCTCACCGCTCCCCACCTCCCTCACCTCGGCTTAGAGTCACGCCCAGTCACCGCGCCGCCGGTGTGAGCATCAGCTCATATGTACGCACCAGTACAGTCCGGCGAACGCAACGGCACCTCAGCAGAGGAGGCCGCGCCAGGGAGAGGACTCACCGTGCGACACCGTTCCTTGCTCATGCTCACCACCGTGATCACCACGGGTGCGCTCACACTCACCGCTTGCGGCTCCCGCGACGACAGCAAGGGCAACAGCGGTAGCGACAAGACCACTGTCGTCATCGGTGTCGACGCGCCGCTCACCGGCTCGCTCTCCGCCCTCGGCCAGGGCATCAAGAACTCCGTCGACCTCGCCGTCAAGACCGCGAACAAGAACAACGAGGTCCCCGGCGTCGAGTTCAAGATCGAAGCCCTCGACGACCAGGCCGTCCCGGCCTCCGGTCAGGCCAACGCCACCAAGCTCGTCGGCGACAAGAACGTACTCGGCGCCGTCGGCCCGCTGAACTCCGGCGTCGCCCAGTCGATGCAGGGCGTCTTCAACACCGCCAAGCTCGTCCAGGTGTCGCCCGCCAACACCAACCCCGCACTCACCCAGGGCGACAACTGGGCCAAGGGCGACCTCAAGCGCCCCTTCGCCTCGTACTTCCGCACCGCAGCCACGGACGTCGTCCAGGGCAAGTTCGCCGCGCAGTACTACTACAACGACGCCAAGAAGCGGAAGGTCTTCGTCGTCGACGACAAGCAGACCTACGGCGCCGGCCTCGCGGCGATCTTCGCGCAGGAGTTCAAGCGCCTCGGCGGCAAGGTCGTCGGCACCGACCACGTCACCGTCAAGGAGACCGACTTCTCCGCCACCGCCGACAAGGTCAAGTCGACCGGCGCCGACTCCGTCTACTTCGGCGGCCAGTACCCCGAAGGCGGCCTGCTCTCCGACCAGATCAAGAAGACGGGCGCCAAGGTCCCCACCATGGGCGGCGACGGCATCTACGACCCGAACTTCATCTCCGCCTCCGGTGAGTCCAACGACGGCGACTTCGCCACCTCCATCGGCTACCCCGTGGAGAAGCTGGCCACCGCCAAGCAGTTCATCACCGACTACAGCGCCGGCGGCTACAAGGACCCGTACGGCGCCTACGGCGGCTACTCCTACGACGCCGCCTGGACCATCATCCAGGCCGTCAAGGCCGTCGTCGCCGACAACGACGGCAAGGTCCCGGACGACGCCCGCGAGAAGGTCCTCGAAGCCACCGGCAAGGTCTCCTTCGACGGCGTGACCGGCAAGGTCTCCTTCGACGAGTACGGCGACACCACCAACAAGCAGCTCACCGTCTACGAGGTCAAGAGCGGCGCCTGGAAGGACGTCAAGAGCGCCACGTTCCAGGACTGACCGCTCCGCAAGACCCCCACACACACGACCGAACCGCGCGAGGGCGCAACAGCGCCCTCGCGCGGTGTCATATCCGACACGCTCATCGGAGGCCCTGCGGTGAACGAACTGCCGCAACAGCTCGCCAACGGCCTTGCCCTCGGTGCCCTCTACGGCTTGATCGCCATCGGGTACACCATGGTTTACGGCATCGTGCAGCTCATCAACTTCGCCCACGGCGAGATCTTCATGATCGGGGGCTTCGGCGCCCTCACCACCTACACCTGGCTCCCCAGCGGAACCTCCCTGGTGGTGGCGGTACCCCTCATGATCGCAGGCGGCGCCCTCGCCTCGGTGGCCGTCGCCACCGCGGCCGAACGCTTCGCCTACCGCCCCCTGCGAGGCGCCCCACGGCTGGCACCGCTCATCACCGCGATCGGCCTCTCCATCGCCCTCCAGCAGCTCATCTGGGCGTTCTACCCCGACGCCAAGAAGGCCATCAGCTTCCCGGAATTCAAGGGCGAGTCCTTCCACATCACGGACAACCTCTACATCCAGCGCGCCGACGCCTTCCTCTTCGTCCTCGCCCCCCTGTGCATGCTCGCCCTCGGCCTCTTCGTCTCCAAGAGCCGCAGCGGACGCGCCATGCAGGCCACCTCCCAGGACCGCGACACCGCGAAGCTCATGGGCATCAACACCGACCGCATCATCGTCATGGCCTTCGCGATCGGCGCCGCCTTCGCCGCCGTCGCCGCCGTCGCCTACGGACTCGACAAGGGCCAGATCAACTTCGAGATGGGCTTCCTCCTCGGACTCAAGGCGTTCACCGCCGCGGTCCTGGGCGGCATCGGCAACATCTACGGAGCCATGGTCGGCGGAGTCGTCCTCGGCCTCGCCGAAGCCATGTCGATCGCGTACATCGAAGAAATCCCCGGGATGCAACAGCTCGGCGGCGGCGCATGGGCCAACGTCTGGGCCTTCGTCCTCCTCATCGTCGTCCTCCTCGTCAGGCCACAAGGCCTGCTCGGTGAGCGCGTCGCGGATCGGGCGTGACACCGATGACCAACACGACTGACACCACCACCAAGGCCCCCACCACAGCGGCGGCCGACGCCAAGCGCACCACCCAACTGCGCGGGCTCGCCCTCATCGGCGGCATCGCCACCGTGGCGAGCACCTTCCTCTCCTGGACCTACACCACCGAGTTCCCCGGCGACCTCACCGTCTACGGCTACCCCGGCGGCCTCCAGCTCCTCACCCTCACCGCCGGCATCCTGACCGCACTCTTCGCGCTCTCGGCACTCGGCATCAAGGGCCTCACCTGGCTCACCCCCACCGGCTCCACCAAAGCACTCCAGTTGCTCGCCCTCGGCGCCTTCGCCACCACCTGGTTCACGGTCATCGCCATCGCCGTCGAACTCGGCGGACTCGTCAACCTCGACCCCGGCGGCTTCGTCGCCGCCGTCGCCACCGTCATCCCCGTCGTCGCCGCCTTCCTGCTGCCCGACGACACCCGCCAGGCCAGGCGGCCCAAGGAACTCCCCTCCTGGGCAGAGATCCTGATCATCGTCGCCGTCTTCGCCCTCGGCCTCTCCGTCTTCACCTACGGCATCGACACCGAGTACGCCGAACTCTTCACCGGCTACCTGCTCACCGTCGGATTCACCGCCACCGCCCTCTTCAAAGCCGGCCTCATCGCGCGGATCAACGGCCTCACCGCCAAATACCGCCTGATCGCCGTCTCGGCCGCGTTCGTCGCCGCCGCCGCGTTCCCCTTCACCCAGAGCACCGACCAGTTCACCCTCATCGCGGTCAACATCCTCATCTTCGCGACCGTCGCCCTCGGACTGAACATCGTCGTCGGCCTCGCCGGACTCCTCGACCTCGGATACGTCGCCTTCCTCGGCGTCGGCGCCTACACAGCCGCCCTCGTCTCCGGAACCACCGCCTCCGTCTTCGACGTCCACTTCCCCTTCTGGGCCGCCGTCCTCACCGGCGCCGCCGTCTCCCTGATCTTCGGCGTCCTCATCGGCGCACCCACCCTGCGACTGCGCGGCGACTACCTCGCCATCGTCACCCTCGGCTTCGGAGAGATCTTCCGCATCGCCGTCGGCAACCTCGACGGCGTCTCAGGCCCCCGCATCACCAACGGCCCCAACGGCGTACCGAACATCCCCGACCTCAACTTCTTCGGGTACAACTTCGGCGAATCCCACACCGTCCTCGGCTTCGAACTCGGTGCCTACGCCAACTACTACCTGCTGATGCTCCTCGCCATGATCCTCGTGGTGATCGTCTTCAGCCGCGCCGGCGACTCCCGCATCGGACGCGCCTGGGTCGCCATCCGCGAGGACGAGACCGCCGCCACCGCCATGGGCATCAACGGCTTCCGCGTCAAACTCATCGCCTTCGCCCTCGGCGCCACCCTCGCCGGCCTCGCCGGCACCGTACAAGCACACGTCCAGCACACCGTCGTCCCCGAGATGTACGTGTTCGCCGGACCCGTGCCGCCCAACTCCGCGTTCCTCCTCGCCGCCGTCATCCTCGGCGGCATGGGCACCATCACCGGCCCCCTCATCGGCGCCTCCCTGCTCTACCTGATCCCCGCCAAGCTCCAGTTCCTCCAGGACTACCAGCTCCTCGGCTTCGGCATCGCCCTCATCCTGCTCATGCGCTTCCGCCCCGAAGGCCTCATCGCCAACCGGCGCGCGCAACTCCAATTCCACGAGACGGACCAGCTCGACGTACCGGACGACACCACCGGCCCGAGCACCGGCGTCGCCAAGGCGGGGGCGTGAACGACATGACGACCGCGACCACAACCAGCAGCGTCCTCAACGCCACCGGCGTCACCATGCGCTTCGGCGGCCTCACCGCCGTACGCAACGTCGACCTCCACGTCGACGCCGGTGAGATCGTCGGCCTCATCGGCCCCAACGGCGCAGGCAAAACCACCTTCTTCAACTGCCTCACCGGCCTGTACATACCGACCGAGGGCACCGTCACCTACAAGGGCACCGTCCTCCCGCCCAAGCCCCACCTCGTCACCAACGCGGGCATCGCCCGCACCTTCCAGAACATCCGGCTCTTCGCCAACATGACCGTCCTGGAAAACGTCCTCGTCGGACGCCACACCCGCACCAAAGAAGGACTCTGGTCCGCACTCCTGCGAGGCCCCGGCTTCAGGAAAGCCGAAGCCGCCTCCCACGAACGCGCCATGGAACTCCTCGAATTCATCGGCCTCCAGCACAAGGCCGACCATCTCGCCCGCAACCTCCCCTACGGCGAACAGCGCAAGCTCGAAATCGCCCGCGCCCTCGCCGCGGAACCCGGCCTGCTCCTCCTCGACGAGCCCACCGCCGGCATGAACCCCCAGGAAACCCGGGTCACCGAAGAACTCATCTTCGCCATCCGGGACCAGGGCATCGCCGTCCTCGTCATCGAGCACGACATGCGGTTCATCTTCAACCTGTGCGACCGCGTCGCCTGCCTCGTCCAGGGCGAAAAACTCGTCGAAGGCACCCCCTCGGCCGTCCAGGGCGACGAACGCGTCATCGCCGCCTACCTCGGCACCCCCTTCGAAGGCGCCCCCGGCGGCGAAGAAGTCGCCGCCGTCGAAGCCGCGGAAGCAGCCGCCGAAGCCGCGGAAACGGACACCCCCCGCGACACCAGCACCACCGGCACCACCGGCACCACCGGCACGGAAGGAGACGCGAAATGACCGCGCTTCTGGAGGTCGAAGACCTCAAAGTCGCCTACGGCAAGATCGAAGCCGTCAAAGGCATCTCCTTCAGCGTCGAAGCCGGCGAGATCGTCACCCTCATCGGCACCAACGGCGCCGGCAAAACCACCACCCTGCGCACCCTCTCCGGACTCCTCAAGCCCTCCGGCGGCCGGATCGTCTTCGACGGAAAACCCCTCAACACCGTCCCCGCCCACAAGATCGTCGCCCTCGGACTCGCCCACTCCCCCGAAGGCCGCCACATCTTCCCCCGGCTCACCATCACGGAAAACCTCCAGCTCGGAGCGTTCCTCCGCACAGACAAAGCCGGCATCGAAAAAGACATCCAGCGCGCCTACGACCTCTTCCCCATCCTGGGCGAACGACGGAAGCAGGCAGCCGGCACCCTCTCCGGCGGCGAACAGCAGATGCTCGCCATGGGACGCGCCCTCATGTCCCAGCCCAAACTGCTCATGCTCGACGAACCCTCCATGGGCCTCTCCCCGATCATGATGCAGAAGATCATGGAAACCATCGTGGAGCTCAAGTCACAGGGCACCACCATCCTGCTCGTCGAGCAGAACGCCCAAGCCGCGCTCTCCCTCGCCGACCAGGGCCACGTCATGGAAATCGGCAAAATCGTCCTGTCCGGCACAGGCGACTCCCTGCTCCACGACGAATCCGTACGCAAGGCCTACCTCGGCGAAGACTGACCCCGCCGCCGTACGCGAAAGAGGGCCCGCCCCCGGCCGACAGCCGGGAGCGGGCCCTCTCCGCGCAAGAGGCCTACAGCCCCTTCCCCGACTTCTTCTCCGCCGCGTCCTCGATAACCGCCTCAGCCACCTGCTGCATCGACATCCGACGATCCATCGACGTCTTCTGAATCCACCGAAACGCCGCCGGCTCCGTCAGCCCGTACTGCGTCTGAAGCACCGACTTCGCCCGGTCCACCAGCTTCCGCGTCTCCAGCCGCACCGTCAGATCCGCGACCTCACGCTCCAGCGTCCGCAGCTCCGTGAACCGCGACACCGCCATCTCGATGGCCGGCACCACATCACTCTTGCTGAACGGCTTCACCAGATACGCCATCGCCCCGGCATCCCGCGCCCGCTCCACCAGATCACGCTGCGAGAACGCGGTCAGCATCAGCACCGGCGCGATCGACTCCTCCGCGATCTTCTCCGCCGCGGAGATCCCGTCCAGAACGGGCATCTTCACATCGAGGATCACCAGATCAGGCCGATGCTCCCGCGCCAGCGCGACAGCCTGCTCCCCGTCACCGGCCTCACCGACGACCGAGTACCCCTCCTCCTCCAGCATCTCTTTGAGATCCAGACGGATCAGGGCCTCGTCCTCAGCGATGACGACACGCGTCGTCAGCGGCGGGACATGCGACTTGTCGTCATCGTCGACGGGCTGGGGCGACTCGGGGGCGGTCACGGGGGCTCCTCGTTCCAGACAGATGCTGCTCCCCATGAGCCTACCGAGCTGCGGTAAGGTAGGCCCAGGCGGGGGACCTGATTCCCTTGCATTCTCAGGCCCCAGTACTCCAATTGGTTAGAGAGGCCGCTCTCAAACAGCGGACAGTGTGGGTTCGAATCCCACCTGGGGCACTTTCCTTCCATTCCAAGGTCACGCCGCCTCTCTCCGCAGTCACTTGATCGTGTGGTTTTCCGCCGTTCCGAGGCCAGGGACTCCAGCGCCGATCACGATCGTTCTCATGTACAATCTTCGGACGCGACAGCGAGCGCTGGCCCTTCTGGGTCAGGGGCTCAGCTTCAACGGTGTCAGCAAGCAGACCGGCATATCGCGGTCGGCAATTCGCTCATGGCTCACCCGCGCAGAGCCGCTGCCGCGCATGCTCGAACCTGACATGTGTCCACGGTGCCTGCCCGTGCCGGGCACGCCCACCGCCCCCGCAGCGTATGCCTATCTGCTGGGTCTCTACCTCGGCGACGGCTGTATCAGCCCGCACCCCCACGGTGGCTACTACCTGCGTATCGCGTGCGCTGACGCCTGGCCCGGCCTCATCAGGGCGTGCGAAGAGGCCATGGGGGACGTACGCCTCGGCAGCCGTGTGCATATCCTCCAGAAGCAGGGATGCGTCATGGTCACCTGTTACGGACGCCACTGGCCGTGCCTGTTCCCTCAGCACGGCCCGGGCAGGAAACACGACCGGCGCATCGCCCTCGAACCCTGGCAACAGAAGATCGTGGACGCGTACCCGTGGGAGTTCATCCGGGGGCTCGTCCATTCCGACGGCTGCCGGAACATGAACTGGACCACTCGTGTCGTACGCGGTGAGAAAAAGCGGTACGAATACCCGCGCTACTGGTTCACCAACGTCTCCACCGACATCCTGCGGCTCTACACCGACACCCTCGACAAGGTCGGCGTCGAGTGGCGGCACTGCACCCGCGCGGGCAAGCCGTACAACATCTCCGTCGCCAAGCGCGCATCCGTCGCCCTCATGGACGCCCACATAGGCCCCAAGTACTGAGCGAGACCACGGAGCGGCCTTGGCCTGATCGCGTGAAGCTGCGTGCTCGCCCGGGGCGTCAATGTCGAAAATACTATCGCCGCATTAATGGTGGCCTTCGGAGAAGAAGACCGGAGGCCCTCGATGGACCAGAACATCGCGCAGGTGAAGATCCACCCGGCTGTCGGGGTCGCCCGCGTCGGTAACAGTGCCACGGAGTTCTTCGTCGGCCCGGAGTCGCCCGACCGGATCCCTGAGCAGCCCGGGTTCTACAAGGACGCGGCCGGGGCGGTCAAGAGGCAGGCGGCGCGTTTTCGGCTGTACGGGTACAACGCGGCCGGGGAGGTCGTGCGGGAGCTCAAGCTGAACGAGGGGGGCGTGTCGGAGGTCTCGTGGACCGTGCACCTCGCCAACAAGAAGGCGGCGTGGTACCAGTTCCATGTGCCGCTCGACATTGTCGAGGGGAAGGGTCTGGCGCCCGCCCAGTACGGCCTGCGGAACGCCGGCGTCGTCGGGGCCGACCGGAAGAAGCTGGTCAACGATCCCGGAAGCCGGACCGTCCTCGGGTCCACGGTCGGAACCCAGAGGTTCGACTCCGGGAAGATCATGGGCAAGGCGGTCTACCTCGGGGAGATCTCCGCCCAGCCGGACGGTCGGCTGCTGGTGCTCGGCGGCATGGGGACGTCCAAGTCCTACGCGAACCAGCCGGCGACGGGCGTGGCCAACAACGACACCTGGTACGACGACACCTCCGACGGCCCGGTGACGGCGACCGTCACCCTTCAGGGCCGTACGCTCACGGCGACGCCGGCCTGGGTCGTGGTCGGTCCTCCGGACTACGCGCCGAATGTGAAAAGCGTCCGCACCCTTTACGACCTGCTCCATGACGTGTTCTTCGGTGGTGCGCAGCCCCCGCCGCCGGTTTCGTTCGCGGACGACATCGAACCCATCCTTCGGCGGTTCTGCGATCTCCAGTGGGTCAATCATGGTTTCGCCTCCCAGTACGGCTGGAACGGGCCGCACGACTTCCTCGCTCCGGCGATGCTGGACCGGCTCGCCGACGCGTCAGAGCGGTCACGGGAACTGCGCCGTCAGGTGTACACCGCCTTGCGTAATTACGACCGGGACGGGACCTCTCCGGTGCCGTGGCCGTGGGTCTACGGGGACGCGATGGCCACGGCCGCGCATCCGTCCGTACGGCACTATCTGCTGCTGTCCCCGACTCAGGACCGGATGATGGGGCGCTGGGCGGACGGGGTGTTCACGCCTGGCACCCGGCCGACGGCGTATCCCGAGGTCGATGACGCCCCGGTCGCGGAGCAGCCGGGGCTGCTGGACCGTGCGGCGTTGGAGCACTGTGCGGCGGACGCCTTCCATCCGGGCTGTGAGGTGACCTGGCCGATCCGGCACAGCACCATGTATACGGAGCCGTTCCGGATCCGGCATCGCGGTGTGGGCGTGCCGGAGCCTGATTACGGTGTGTCGCTCACCCCGGAGAAGGCGCTCGCGGTGAATGGCCCGTTGTATGCGCAGGGGCCTGGGGATCTCACGCGGTGGATGGCGGCTCCTTGGCAGACGGATGCGGCGCGCTGTCGTTCCGGTTACGAGGTTCTGGGCAATCTGGGTCCTCGGTACAGTCCGTATCTGCCGACGTTCTGGCCTGCTCACGTGCCGAATCATGTGCTCAAGGAGGATGACTTCGCGATCGTCAATTCGGCGCCGGAGCCGGGTGGCGATGTGGCGAGGTCGACTGCTTTCGAGCGGCGTGCGGTCTGGTTGCGGGGGCTGGTGGGTACGGTCACGGAGCAGACCAATCAGATGATCACGGACTGGCCGAAGTTCGGCTTCGTCGAGGAGCGTGCGTACACGGTGGGCGATGGGGTGTTCCCTGAGAGGATTTCGGTGGAATCGCGTCCTGCGGCGCCGTTCGACATGTCGCCGGATACGCGCAATCTGGTCAATCTTCAGGTGCCTCAGGCCGCTTTCCCTCACTTGTCGGCGGCTGCGGGTACGTGGGCGGCGGAGGGGCCGGGTGCGGAGGCCGTGGAGGGCGCGCTGGTGAATCAGGCGGTTCTTCGGGCTGTGGCGGAGACGCGGTTCAGTGAGGAGGAGATCTCCGCCGGTTATGACGAGAGGCTCGACCCGTTCCACGAGGGGTTGTGAGGCGCGCGCCGGTGTCCGGCTGTTCTCCGCGGGGTCGGTTCGGTGCCGGGTATGACGTGGTGGTGGCGGGTGGCGGGCCGGCGGGGTGTGCGGCGGCGCTCGTGCTGGCTCGGGCGGGCCGGAGGGTGTTGTTGGTGGATGCCGGTGGTGGTCCGCCGAAGGTGGGTGAGGCGCTGGTGTCGGCCGGTGCGGTGTTGCTCGACGATCTCGGGGCCGGTGGTGGGGTGCTGGGTTCGGGGCATCTGCCTTGTTACGCGAATTTGTCGGCCTGGGGTTCGGACGAGTTGCGGGTGGTGGATTTCATCAATGATCCGCGTGGTCATGGGTGGCATCTCGATCGGAGGGTGTTCGACGGGCGGCTGCGGGATGCCGTTCGTGCGGCGGGGGCCGAGGTCGCGGAGGGCGTCGCGGTGCGCCGGCCGGTGCGGCGGCCGGATGGCGGGTGGGTCTCGGTTCTGCGGGGTCCTGGTGGTGATCGTGTTGTGCGTTGTCGTTGGCTGGTCGATGCCACGGGGCGGGGCGCCGGGGTCGCCGTCCGGTGTGGTGCCCGGCGGCGGGTGTGCGATGGGCTGGTTGCCCTGTGTCTGGTCCTGGGGCCGGCTCCGGGCGCTGTGGAGGGCTGTTCGCTGGTCGAGTCCGACGAGGACGGCTGGTGGTACACGGCGCCGTTGCCCGGGGGGCGTCGGCTGGTCGCCTGTTTCACCGATGCGGATCTGCCCTCGGCCGCTGTTCGTACGGCGGAGGAGTTGCGGCCGCGTCTGCTGGCGACGCGCCATGTGTGGCGGCGGGCGCGGCCTCATGGTTTCGTTCCGTCGACGGTGCTGCGCAGGGCGCCGGCGCACGGCGCGTTCCTGGACCGGGTGTGCGGGGACGGGTGGGTCGCGGCCGGGGACGCGGCCGTGTCTTTCGATCCGCTCTCCTCGCAGGGTGTTCTGACCGCCCTGTACACGGGGATGGGCGCCGGGCGGGCTGTTGATGCCTGGCTGGGCGGGGAGGTGGCGGCCTTGGGTGGTTACGAGGACGGGGTACGGCGGGCGCGTGCCGCGTATGTCCGTGGTCACCGGGTGATTCACGCGCAGGAGAGGCGTTGGGCGGATCGGGCCTTCTGGGCCCGTCGGCTGGTGGCGGCTCGGGGTGGCGTGGCGCTGTGAGTGCGGGTGCGTACGGGCCGGGTGGTGCTGGTCGGCTTGGGGGCGGGTGGGGCGGGTCGTTCCGGCGCTGGTGTTATTTCGGGTTGTCGTTCTCGCCGATGTGGTGGACGCGGACGAGGTTGGTGGAGCCTGCCAGGCCGGGTGGGGAGCCTGCGGTGATGACGACGGTGTCGCCCTTGCGGCAGCGGCCGATGCGGAGGAGTTCTTCGTCGACCTGGGCGACCATCGCGTCGGTGGAGTCCACGTGTGGGCCGAGGAAGGTTTCCACTCCCCAGGTGAGGTTGAGCTGGGAGCGTGTGGCGGGGTCGGGGGTGAAGGCGAGGAGGGGGATCGGGGAGCGGTAGCGGGAGAGGCGTTTGACGGTGTCGCCGGACTGGGTGAAGGCGACGAGGAATTTCGCTTCGAGGAAGTCGCCCATCTCGGCTGCCGCGCGGGCGACGGCGCCGCCTTGGGTGCGGGGTTTGTTGTGGTCGGTGAGGGGTGGGAGGCCTTGGGCGAGGAGGTCCTCCTCGGCGGCTTCGACGATGCGGCTCATCGTTCTGACGGTCTCGACGGGGTATTTTCCGACGCTGGTCTCGCCGGAGAGCATCACGGCGTCGGTGCCGTCGATGACGGCGTTCGCGACGTCGGAGGCTTCGGCGCGGGTGGGGCGGGAGTTGTCGATCATCGAGTCGAGCATCTGGGTGGCGACGATGACGGGTTTGGCGTTGCGTCGGGCCAGTTTGATGGCGCGTTTCTGGACCATCGGTACTTGTTCGAGGGGCATTTCGACGCCGAGGTCGCCGCGGGCGATCATGATGCCGTCGAAGGCGGCGATGATGTCGTCGATGTTCTCGACGGCTTGGGGTTTTTCGACTTTGGCGATGACGGGGAGTCGGTGGTGTTCTTCGTCCATGACGCGGTGGACGTCGTCGATGTCGGCGCCGGTGCGTACGAAGGAGAGGGCGATGAGGTCGGCGCCGAGGTGGAGTGCCCAGCGGAGGTCGTCGATGTCCTTGTCGGAGAGTGCGGGGATGGAGACGGTGACGCCGGGGAGGTTGAGGCCTTTGTGGTCGGAGACCATGCCGCCTTCGATGACGCGGGTGTGGACGCGGGGTCCGTCGACGGAGGTGACTTCGAGGGTGACTTTGCCGTCGTCCACGAGGATGCGTTCGCCGGTGGTGACGTCGGTGGCGAGGCCTTCGTAGGTGGTGGAGCAGGTGTGGCGGTCGCCTTCGTGGGGTTCGGTGGTGATGGTGAATGTGTCGTCGCGTTCAAGGAGTACGGGGCCTTCGTGGAAGCGGCCGAGGCGGATCTTCGGGCCTTGAAGGTCGGCGAGGATGCCGATGCTGCGGCCTGTTTCTTCGGCGGCTTTCCGTACGTGCTGGTAGCGCTCCTCGTGTTCGGCGTGGGTGCCGTGGCTGAGGTTGAGGCGGGCGATGTCCATTCCGGCTTCGACCAGTGCTTTGATCTGGTGGTAGGAGTCGGTGGCGGGCCCCAGGGTGCAGACGATCTTCGCTCGGCGCATATATCGAGCGTAGAGCTTACCCGCCGGTAGGGACTTGGGTCTGTATGGCTGCTCAACAACCTTTGCGTGAAAGGTTGTTGGCAGGGATTTCGTTGTGCGCGGGGGCGCTCCGATGAGCGCTTTCGGGGTGGCCGGGTTCAGGAGTTGAGGTCGGGCGGGGTCATGGTGAAGCGCGCGTTCACCTGGGCGTGGACGGTCTGGCGCTGGGGTTCGAGGTCGAGCGCGGGTGTGGTCTCCGCGGCGCCGGCGTTTCCGTAGGCGACGCTGCGCATCGCTCCGGGGGCGGGCATTCCGTATGCGCTGCTGGTCTCGGCTCCGATGTCGGCGAGCTCGACGAGGGCGGCGAGGCGGGCTCCGAGTGCTTCCGCGTATTCCCGGGCGCGCTGGACGGCTTCCCGTACGGCTTGGCGGCGGGCTTGGCCGTGGGCCGGGGAGTCGGGGCGCAGGGACCACCAGGGGCCGGAGACGCTGGTGAGTTCGAGGTCGGCGATGCGGGTGGTGAGTTCGCCGAGGGCGGTGAAGTCGGTGAGTTCGACGGTGAGGTGGACGCGGCCGTGGTAGGCGCGGACGCGTTCGCCGCGGCCGTGTCTGGTCAGTTCGGGGGTGATGGAGAAGGCGCCGGTCTCCAGTTTTTCGACGGCGTCGCCGTAGCTTTTGACGAGTTCGAGGACCCGGGCGTTGCGGCGGGTGAGGTCGTCGAGGGCGGTGTGCCGGTCGGTGCCGCGGGCGCCGATGGTGATGGAGATGCGGGCGATCTCGGGGTCGACCTCAAGTTGTGCTTCGCCACGGACGGCGACGCGGGGTGTTTCGGGGGTGCCGTAGGAGGGGGTGGGGGTCGGGGTGTCGGTGGTCATGGGGGGCGGCTCCCTCGTGTGTGCGGCGGTGGCCGTTATGGCCGAGCGGCCGACCGGGCGGCAGGACGGTGGTGCTGTGCTGGTGGCTGCTGGGTTGCTGTGGCTACTCTCGCATCCCGGTCTGGCACTCTCCGTGTGAGAGCGGGGCGCGACGGTGAGTGCGACGGGGTGCGACCTCTGGCGGTCACCTGATCGAAACCGTCAGGGGGTGTTGCGGTGTGGTGGTTCTGAGCCAGAATCTACGCGCGTTGTGCAATGAATCGTTGCGCAACGGCGCAATGGATCGAGGGAGAACAAGAGATGCCGCTGAACCGTAGGACGCTCCTGGGCAGTGCGGCCGTCGCCGGTGCCGGAGCGGCGCTGGCCGCCGGGGGCACGGCTCCGGCGCAGGCCGCCGGGCATGGTCAGGGTTCCGCTCACGGACGTCCGCCGAAGCGGTACTCGTTCACGGTGATGGGGACGACCGACCTGCACGGGAACGTCTTCAACTGGGATTACTTCACGGACAAGGAATTCGACGACGCCGCGCACAACGATGTCGGTCTGGCGAAGATCTCGACGCTGGTCGATCAGATCCGTGAGGAGAAGGGCCGGCACAACACGCTGCTGATCGACGCGGGTGACACCATCCAGGGCACCCAGCTCTCGTACTACTACGCGAAGATCGACCCGATCACCGCGAAGCGTGGTCCGGTGCATCCGATGGCGCAGGCGATGAACGCGATCGGTTACGACGCCGCGGCGCTCGGCAATCACGAGTTCAACTACGGCATTCCGGTGCTGCGTAAGTTCGAGGAGCAGGTGCGTTTTCCGCTGCTCGGGGCGAACGCGCTGGACGCGAAGACGCTGAAGCCTGCCTTCGCGCCGTATGTGATCAAGAAGCTGCGGACGCCGCACGGCCGTGAGGTGCGGGTGGCGATTCTCGGGCTGACCAATCCGGGGATCGCGATCTGGGACAAGGCGAACGTCCAGGGGAAGATGACGTTCCCGGGTCTGGAGGAGCAGGCGGCGAAGTGGGTTCCGAAGCTGCGTTCGATGGGCGCGGACGTGGTGATCGTGTCGGCGCACTCGGGGTCGGACGGTTCGTCGTCGTACGGTGACCAGCTTCCGTACGTGGAGAACGCGGCGGGTCTGGTGGCCGAGCGGGTGCCGGGCATCGACGCGATTCTGGTGGGGCACGCGCATGCGGAGATCCCGGAGCGCCGGGTGGTCAACAAGGAGACCGGTAAGGACGTGGTGCTGTCCGAGCCGCTCAAGTGGGGTCAGCGGCTGACGCTCTTCGACTTCGCGCTGGTGTGGGAGCGGGGGCGCTGGACGGTCGAGAGGGTCACCTCGAAGGTCCTCAACTCGAACACGGTCGCGGAGGACAAGAAGATCACGCGGCTGCTGTCGGACGAGCACCGCAAGGTCGTCGCGTACGTCAACCAGGTGATCGGTACGTCGACGGCGGCGATGTCCACGACGGACGCGCCGTGGAAGGACGAGCCGATCATCGACCTGATCAACCATGTCCAGGCGGAGACGGTGAAGGCGGCGCTGGCGGGCGGCGCGTGGGCGGCGCTGCCGGTGCTGTCCCAGGCGTCGTGTTTCTCGCGTACGGCGGGGATCCCGGCCGGTGAGGTGACGATCAAGGACGCGGCGGGCCTGTACCCGTTCGAGAACACGCTGGAGGCGCGGCTGATGACCGGCGCGCAGCTTCTGGCGTATCTGGAGTACTCGGCGAAGTACTACGTGCGGACGGCGGCGGGTGCGGCGGTGGACACGTCGAAGCTGACGAACGCGGACGGTACGCCGGACTACAACTACGACGTGGTGTCGGGGCTGACGTACGAGATAGACATCGCGAAGCCGGCGGGTTCGCGGATCGTGGACGCGCGGTTCGAGGGGAAGCCGGTGGATCCGGCGGCGAAGTTCGTGCTGGCGGTGAACAACTACCGGGCGAGTGGTGGCGGGAACTTCCCGCATGTGGCCGGGGCGCAGCAGCTCTGGTCGGATTCGGACGAGATCCGTAACACGATCATCGGCTGGGTGAAGGCGAAGGGGACGGTCGATCCGTCGGCGTTCGCGTCGGTGGACTGGAAGCTGACGCGGGACGGTGTGCCGGTGTTCTGAGCCGTCGGCCGTTCTGGCGGGTTCAGCGGACTTCGATGAGCGGGACCAGGATCCTCGGTGCGGGCACTACGGGGGTCCGGTCCTGTCCGCTGAATCCGAAGGTGGTGAAGGCGGTGCGCGGGGGCAGGGTGTAGGGCTCTGTCCCGGTGAGTTGGCCCATGAGGTGGTTGAGGATGGTCGCGCTGCGCCAGGCGGCGAGTCCGAGGTCGGGTGCGCCGACGCCGTGGGTGTGCCGTTCGGCGTTCTGTACGTAGGCGGAGCCGCTGACGCTCGGGTCGAGTACGAGCCGGTGGTGGGCGTCGACGCGGGGGCGTCCCGAGTCGTCCCGGCTCATGAACGGTTCGAGCCCGGCGAGGAGCCGGTCGGGGGAGCGTTCGCGGTAGCCGGTGGCGAGGACGACGGCGTTGGTGGTGAGGCGGGTGCGGGTGGCCTGCCTGCGGTGTTCCACGTGGAGTTCGAGTTGGGTGGTGCCGACGCGGCCCGCGGTGCGGATCTGGACGCCGGGGGTGAGGAGGGCGTCGGGCCAGCCGCCGTGGAGGGTGCGGCGGTACAGCTCGTCGTGGATGGCGGCGATGGTCTCCGGGCCGATGCCTTTGTGGAGCTGCCATTGGTTGGGGAGGAGGTCGTCGCGGGCGTTTTCGGGCAGGGCGTGGAAGTAGCGGGTGTAGTCGGGCGTGAACTGTTCGAGGCCGAGTTTCGAGTACTCCATGGGTGCGAAGGCTTCGGTGCGGGTCAGCCAGTGGATCCGTTCGGCTCCGGCGGGGCGGGCGCGCAGCAGGTCGAGGAAGACTTCGGCGCCGGACTGTCCTGAGCCGATGACGGTGATGTGTCCTGCGGCGAGGAGCCGGTCGCGCTGGTCGAGGTAGTCGGCGGAGTGGACGACGGGCACGGCGGGGGCGTCGACGAGGGGCCTGAGCGGGTCGGGTACGTACGGTTCGGTGCCGATGCCGAGGGCGATGTGGCGGGTGTAGGCGCGGCCGAGGGCTTCGACCTCGCCGTCGGGGTCGAGTTGGGTGAAGTCGACTTCGAAGAGGTCGCGTTCGCCGTTCCAGCGGATGGCGTCGACCTGGTGGCCGAAGTGGAGTCCGGGGAGTTGTTCGCTGACCCAGCGGCAGTAGGCGTCGTACTCGGCGCGCTGGATGTGGAAGCGCTCGGCGAAGTAGAAGGGGTAGAGCCGGTCGGCGGCCTTGAGGTGGTTGAGGAACGACCAGGGGCTGGCGGGGTCGGCGAGGGTGACCAGGTCGGCGAGGAACGGGACTTGGAGGGTGGCGCCGTCGATGAGCAGGCCGGGGTGCCAGTGGAAGGCGGGGCTCTGGTCGAAGAAGGCGGTGGCGAGGGGGGTGGGGCCCTGGATGCCGTCGGCGAGGGCGGCGAGGGAGAGGTTGAACGGGCCGATGCCGATGCCCACCAGGTCGTGGGGGTGGGCGAGGCCGGCGGGGTGGGCGGTCATCGACGTGTGCTGCCTTCCACGAGTGGTGGTGTCTGGGAAGCACAACGAGGCGATGCTGTCAGGGGTATCGGGAGGTTCGGCGCCGGTCGCCGGAAAGGCTGAATAGCGCTCCGGGTCGGGCCGGTCGGCCGGGGTGCCGCCGGGGCCCACCGGCCCACCGGGCCGCCGAGGCCCACCCAGCCGCTGGGCTGCCGAGGCCCACCCAGCCGCCGGGGCGCCGGGGCGCCGGGGCGCCGGGGACCGTCAACGCCCGCCGGGGCCCCTCGCACACGGCGGGCGGGCCCCGGCGGATGCCGCCGTGGAGGCGGTTCAGCCTGTGCGGACCCGCAGCGCGCGGCCGAGGTCGTCGAGCTGGTCGATCAGTTTGCGGCGCAGGGACGGGATCATCTCCGTACGGTCCAGGCAGTCCTGGCCGAGGCGCAGCGATGCCTCGTCGACGGCGTACGCGGGGAAGGCGTAGCGGCCCGCGGCGTCGGCGATGGCGGGGCCGCGGCGGCCGGCGAGGGCGATGGCCTCGGGGTAGAAGCGGGGGACGTACTCCCGTACGAGGTCGGCCTGTTCGGGTTGCCAGAAGCCCTTGGCCGTGGCGGTGAAGAGGTAGTTGGACAGTTCGTCGGTGGCGTCGAAGAGCCGGGCCCAGGCGCGGGCCTTGGCCTCCGGGTCGGGGAGGGCGGCGCGGCAGTGGGCGGCGCCTTCCTGGCCGGTGGCGCTGGGGTCGCGGTCGAGTTCGGCGTCGATGGTGGCGGTGTCGACGGCGCCGAGGACGGCGAGGCGGGTGAGGACGCGCCAGCGCAGTTCGGGGTCGAGTTCGGGGCCGCCGGGGACGCTGCCGGAGTCGAGCCAGTCCTGGAGGGGGTCGGGCTGGGTGGCGGCGTCGATGAAGTGGCGTACGGCGGTGAGGCGCAGGCCGGGGTGGTTGCCGTCCTCGGTGCGGCGGATGAGGTCGCGGCAGAGGGCGGTGAGGGTGGCGAGCGCCGCGGGCCGCTGTTCGGGGGTGAGGTAGCGGTCGGTGATCTGGGTGGCGGCGAAGGCGAGGACGCCTTCGGCGAGGGCGACGTCGGTTTCGTGGGGCAGGTGGGTGCGGGCGGCGTCGAGGTAGGCGGTGGGGGCGAGTTCCCCGTCGCGGACCATGTCGCGGGCGGCGTTCCACAGGACGGTGCGGGTGAGGGGTTCGGGGATGCCGGAGAGGGTGCGCAGCGCGGTGTCCCAGGAGGGCGCGTCGAGGCGGATCTTGGCGTAGGTGCAGTCGCCGTCGTTGAGGAGGACGAGGGCGGGCCTGCGGCCGGGGAGGGTGAGGGGTTCGGTGAGGGGGAGGTCGAGTTCGAAGCGTTCGCGGGGGACGAGGCGGGTGGGGCCGGTGCCGTCGTCGGGGGCGGTGTCGTAGGTGCCGACGGTGAGGCGGTGGGGGCGGCTGCCGTCGCGGTCGACGTCGAGGGTCCACCGGGTGGTGTGGTCGGTGATCCGGGGGGTGAGGGTGTCGACTCCGGTGGTACGGAGCCACTGTTCGGCCCAGGCGTGGACGTCGCGGTCGGTGGCGTGGGCGAGGGAGTCGATGAAGTCGGCGAGGGTGGCGTTGCCGAACTTGTGGCGGGCGAAGTGGGTGTTGATGCCGGCGAGGAAGTCTTTTTCGCCGAGCCAGGCGACGAGTTGGCGGAGGGCGGAGGCGCCCTTGGCGTAGGAGATGCCGTCGAAGTTGAGGAGGGCGGAGGCGGTGTCGGGGACGGCGGCGGGGTCGGGGGCGACGGGGTGGGTGGAGGGGCGCTGGTCGGCGTCGTAGCCCCAGCCCTTGCGCCAGATGCCGAAGTCGACCCAGGTGTCGGTGAAGCGGGTGGCTTCCGTGAGGGTCTGGTAGCCCATGTACTCGGCGAAGGACTCGTTGAGCCAGATGTCGTCCCACCAGGTGAGGGTGACGAGGTCGCCGAACCACATGTGGGCCATTTCGTGGGCGATGACCATGGCGCGGGTCTGGCGTTCGTTGTCGGTGACGGCGGAGCGGTAGACGAATTCGTCGCGGAAGGTGACGAGGCCGGGGTTCTCCATGGCGCCCGCGTTGAACTCGGGGACGAAGGCCTGGTCGTAGGAGTCGAAGGGGTACGGCTCCTCGAACTTCTCGTGGTAGCGGTCGTAGCAGGCGCGGGTGATCTCGAAGATCTCGTCGGCGTCGGTGTCGAGGTGGGGGGCGAGGGAGCGGCGGCAGTGGATCCCGAAGGGGAGGCCGGCGTGTTCGGTGCGGATGGTGTGCCAGGGGCCGGCGGCGACGGCGACGAGGTAGGTGGAGATGCGGGGTGTGGGGGCGAGGGTCCAGCGGGCGGCGCCGCCCTGCTCCGTACCGCCGTGTCCTGCGCCGGCCTGCCCCTTGCCGGCCTTCCCGACGCCGCCCTGCCCCTTGCCGGCTTTCCCGGCGCCGCGCCGCTCCGTGCCGTCCTGCCCTTGGCCGATCCGCTCCGTACCGATCCGCTCCGTACCGATCCGCTCGGCGATTCCGTTGCCGAGGACGGTCCACCGCTCCGGCGCGGTGACGGTCAGCTCGAAGACGGCCTTGAGGTCGGGCTGGTCGAAGGCGGCGAAGACGCGCTGTACGTCCTCCATGAAGAGCTGGGTGTAGACGTACGTCTCGCCGTCGGTGGGGTCGGTGAAGCGGTGCATGCCCTCGCCGGTACGGGAGTACCGCATCGCGGCGTCGACGCGCAGCTCGTGCGCGCCCGCGGTGAGCCCGGTGAGCGCGAGCCGGTTCCCGTCGAGGGCGGCGGGGTCCAGGCTCGCGCCGTCGAGGGTGACGGTGCGCAGGGTGGCGGGCTTCAGCTCGACGAAGGTGTCTCCGGCCGCCCGGGCCGTGAACTGTATGACGGTGCTGGAGTCGAAGGTGTCCTCGCCGGCGGTCAGATCGAGGGCGATCGTGTACCGCTGGACGTCGAGGAGCCGGGCTCGGGTCTGCGCTTCGTCGCGCGTCAGTACGGGCATGAAGCCATGCTGCCCGATGGGCCGGGGGCCGCGCAGCAGGGTTCTTTGCGCTGTGAGCGCACGGCCCCCCGCCGGGTCCCCCGTGTCTCAGGAGTGGTCGCCGCGGTTCTCGCCGGCGATCGTCTCGTGGTGGCGGATCACCTCGGCGATGACGAAATTGAGCAGTTTCTCGGCGAAGGCGGGGTCGAGACGGGCGCTCTCGGCGAGCTGGCGGAGCCGGGTGATCTGGCGGGCCTCGCGGGCCGGGTCGGCCGGGGGGAGCTGGTGTTCGGCCTTGAGGTGGCCGACCTGCTGGGTGCATTTGAAGCGCTCGGCGAGCATGTGTACGACGGCGGCGTCGATGTTGTCGATGCTCTCGCGGAGCCGGGTCAGTTCGGACCGCACCGCCGGGTCGATGGCGCTACCGCCGCCGCTGCCGTCGCCGGGGGTGGTGCCGGGGTCGCTCGTGGTCATGGTCCGGCAGCTTAGACGGAGCGGGGCGCCGGGGCCTCGGGGTGGTCAGCATGCGGGATCCCGTCCTCCGGGCGTCCCGTCGCCTCCGCCTTCTCCGGTGCCCGGCACCGTACGGCTCTGCTGCTCCCGGAAGCGTACGGGCGCGATTCCGACCCGGCGGGTGAACAGCCGGGAGAAGTAGGCGGGGTCGTCGTAGCCGACCCGGCGGGCGACGGCGGCGACGGGCAGTTCGGTGGCGACGAGGAGTTCCTTGGCGTGGCCGAGGCGGATCCCCAGCAGGTAGTCCTTGGGGCTGCGTCCGGAGGCCCGGCGTACGGCGGTGCGCAGGGCGGCCGGGGTCATCCCGTGGCGGGCCGCGTGGTCGGCGACGGTGAGCGGCCGGCAGGCGTCGCGGGCGAGTGCCTGGAGTACGGGGTCGCCCTCGGCGTCGGCGTCGGCGCGGGCTCGGCGCAGGGCGACGAGCAGTTCGTGGACGGCGGCGCCGGTCTCGACTTCGAGGAGGGGGTTGCCGTGGCGGGCGGCGCGGGCGATCCGGGCGACGGCGGCGCGGGGGGCGGTCGCGTCGGCGAGGGGGACGACGGGCCGGTCCGGTTCGATGTAGCCGAGTTCGGTGTACGTGGTGGTGGCGGGTCCGGTGAAGTCGACGAAGCTCTCGTCCCAGCCGCCCTGCCGGTCGGGGCCGTAGTGGTGGGCGGTGCCGGGGGTGAGCCAGAGCAGCGCGGGCGCGGTGACGGTGGTGCGGCGGCCGTCGGCGGAGCGGAACCAGCCGCTGCCGGTGCTGATGACGACGGCGACGTGGTGGTCGAGGGTGCGGGGGCCGACGACGGGGATGGCACCCTGCTGGAGTCCGACACCGAGGCAGACGAGGCCGAGCCCGTGGTGGACGGGTCCGGGGCTGAAGAACCGCATCCAGGTGTGGTACGTCATCCGCTCCCCCGGCCCCCTCGGCCCCGCTGTTCCGTGCCCTGCCCCGCCGTTCCGTCCAATCAGTGCTGATCTTTGTCCA
Organism: Streptomyces sp. NPDC059092; assembly: GCF_042756365.1. Lineage (NCBI taxonomy): Bacteria > Bacillati > Actinomycetota > Actinomycetes > Kitasatosporales > Streptomycetaceae > Streptomyces > Streptomyces sp. NPDC059092. Next base: position 1,929 of record NZ_JBHZEJ010000045.1, on the reverse strand, counting down.
TGGACCGTGCGCCCGCCACCGGGGAGGGTGGGACCAGCAGGCATGACGGCGGGTCCGACGCGGGTACGACGGCGGACAACCAGAACGGACGGTGGCTGAGCCGATGACCGGATTCACGGTGGGGAACGAGCACTTCGAGGTGGACGGCCGTCCGGTGCGGCTGCTGTCCGGCGCGCTGCACTACTTCCGCGTCCATGAGGAGCACTGGGCGCACCGGCTGGGGATGCTGCGCGCGATGGGTCTCAACTGTGTGGAGACGTACGTCCCGTGGAATCTCCACGAGCCGGAGCCCGGCCGGTTCCACGACGTGGGGGCGCTCGGCCGGTTCCTGGACGCGGCGCACGCGGCGGGGCTGTGGGCGATCGTGCGGCCGGGTCCGTACATCTGCGCGGAATGGGAGAACGGCGGGCTGCCGCACTGGCTGACGGGGCCGCTTGGCGCGCGGGTGCGGACCAGGGATCCGGAGTTCCTGGGGGCGGTGGAGCGCTGGTACGGGGAGCTGCTGCCGGGGGTGGCGGCGCGGGAGTTCGGCCGGGGCGGTCCGGTGATCATGGTGCAGGTGGAGAACGAGTACGGGAGTTACGGCACCGATCAGGTGTATCTGGAGCGGCTGACGGAGCTGACGCGGGCGGGCGGGATCACGGTGCCGCTCGTCACCTCGGACGGTCCTGAGGAGCACATGCTGACGGGCGGCATGGTCCCGGGGCTGCTCGCGACGGTGAACTTCGGTTCGGGGGCGGGCACGGCCTTCAAGACGCTGCGCCGTTACCGTCCGCAAGGCCCTTTGATGTGCATGGAGTTCTGGTGCGGCTGGTTCGAGCACTGGGGCGGGAAGCCGGTGGTTCGGGATCCGGCGGACGCGGCGGGCGCGTTGCGGGAGATCCTGGAGGCCGGGGCGTCCGTCAATGTGTACATGGCGCACGGCGGGACGAACTTCGCGGGGTGGGCGGGGGCGAACCGGGCCGGTGAGCTGAACGACGGGGCGCTGGAGCCGGATGTGACGTCGTACGACTACGACGCGCCGATCGACGAGGCGGGCCGTCCGACGGAGAAGTTCCGGCTGTTCCGCGAGGTGTTCGCGGAGTATCAGGAGGGTCCGCTGCCGGAGATCCCGCAGGCGCCGCCGGTGCTGGCCGCGCCGGTGACGGCGGAGTTCACGGGGTGGGCGCCGCTGGACGCGGTCGTGGAGGCGCTCGGCGGCCCGGAGTCGGAGTGGGCGCTGCCGCCGACGTTCGAGGAGCTGGGCGTGGACCGGGGGCTGGTCCGCTACCGGGTGGACGTCCCGGGGCCGCGTACGCCGCAGCGGCTGACGCTGGCCGGGTTGCGCGATCTGGCGGTGGTGTACGTGGACGGCGTACGGGCCCGGGCGGGCGCGTCGAGCGACGGGGCGCCGGCGCTGACGGAGCCGGTGGCCGGGCCGGCGTCCGTGGAGATCTGGGTGGAGTCGCTGGCGCGGATCAACTACGGGCCGCGTCTGGGCGAGTCGAAGGGCATCACGGGCGGGGTGCTGCACGAGCGGCAGTATCTGCACGGGGTACGGGCGCGGGGGCTGCGGCTCGACGCGTTCGACGACGCGGAGGCGGTGGCCCGGATCCCGTACGGGACGGTGCCGGAGGGGCTGCCGGACGGGGCGGGGGACCGCGGTCTTTACCGGGCCGCGTTCACGGTGGAGGGTGCGGGTGACGCCCGGTTGACGCTGCCGTCCTGGACGCGGGGCTTTGTCTGGGTGAACGGTTTCTGCCTGGGCCGCTACTGGTCCGCCGGGCCGCAGGAGTCGCTGTACGTGCCGGGGCCGGTGCTGCGCGAGGGCGTCAACGAGCTGTGGGTGCTGGAGCTGGACGCCGCGGGCGGGCCCAGGGTCCAGCTCGCCTGAGACACGGATGAGGGGGGCGTGGTAAGCGACGGCGCGGGCGGGACCACACCCCCCAC